>JAIOJO010000216.1 GCA_019911985.1 Sulfuricellaceae bacterium
GCCCTTGGCTTACCTCCTCGGCGGCCGCCTGCCGCCGCCTGAAAAACGGGACAGCGAAGAGGAATCGAGTTCGCTGGCGTGATCGCCTGCCTTGGGGGCCTCCGCAGCGGGTTTTAAAAGGCCGCTGCGCCGAAGGGGGCGCTTCTTCTAACCTGCCGTGTTTCCCGACATGCAAATCATCGTTCGCTACTGGTTGACCCATCCGCCGCTACCCCTCGATGGCCGCCCGCATGCGCCGCCGGGCTGGCTCGACCATTCGATACACCCGCCGAGCCGCCTCGGTTTGCACAATGCCATCCTGGCGGCGGAAGACTGGCTTAGCATCCTGCACCGCAAATATGGCACGACGCCCCACGCTTGCGATATCTTCGTCGAGGATAGGGATAAAACCGTTGTGCTCGATGTCGGCGAAGCACAGGAATTATACGAACTGCTGGAGCACGGCCAGTTGCAGTGGGAAATGTGCGAGCACGTTCTACGCGGCGCGATACCGAGCGAAGACAAGCCGCTTCCCGCCGCCGAGGGCGCGGAGGACGCGCCCGCGCCGTCCGGCTTGCGCGGGATCAATATCGACGTGTGAGGCGAACGCGGCGTATTTAACCCGCGGCCTACGAGTCCGCCGTGAAAAAGCTTGCGAAACGATTCAACGGAATTGGAGGCGCTTTGCCGCCTAGGCCCTTAAACGGCAGTTTTTGCCGCAACGCTCCCTTGCGCCGCCGCCCATTCCTGGCCGACTAGCCCGATATTGGGGTAACGCCCTGCCAAGTCGTTCACCGTCGATAGCAGCGCGCGAATGGGGTTGAAGCCGGGTGTGTGGGCATCCGCGTAGGAGGGGAATTTGGCGGCCATTTCCGGCGGGCCGTTTTGTGCATACGCCAGTGCCGCAGCGGATTGCATGCATATTTGTATCCTCTCCGCGTTCGTCAAACCCGGCTGGTTCACTAAGCTGTAGAGCGCTTCTTGAAAGCCCGGCGGCGAACCCGGCGGCCCGTGTCTGGCGGTGGAGAACAGGGGTTGCGGGGTGCTCGCGACGGCTTGCGCAGCGGCCGGCGATTTTCCTTGTGGCGGCAACGTCTCCCCGCTTGGAGTCGAACCGGATGCCGATAGCTTGGATGCGGCTCGCTCGAAAACCTGGCTGAACGGCGCGGCGCCGGAACCGGTTGTGCCGGCTTTGCGCTCATTCGCTGGCGTGCTGCTTGCCAAAAACGAATTGTTTACTTGCATCGCGATCTCCCTCTGTTGCTCGTTTACTAAGCAAATACAATGCCAAAAGCCGTCGATTTTGGATGATCGATGCTTGATGCTTTGCTGTGGAGAATTCGCGAAATGCGCGATAATTGTCGCGTGGATAACCCAATTCAGCCCTGATTTTTATGACGGACACCCTCGCCGACCCGTGCCCCCGCGCCGAACCGAACTGCCTGGAATGCAAACACTATTACATCACCTGGGACCCGAGTTTCCCTTGCGGCTGCAGGCTCTTGGGCTTTAAAAGCCGCCTGTTGCCGTGCCAGGAAGTGCTGCGGGCCTCCGGCGAACCCTGCCTGGCTTTCGAGCCCCGCGAACGCCGCTCTTAGCCGCGGGTTCGGCTACAATGGGGTTTTCCCGTTTTTGGATATTCTGACGTGAGCACACAACTGACTCTGAGCCGGCCCGACGACTGGCATTTGCATTTGCGCGACCATGAACAGATGCGGGCGGTGCTACCCGACACGGCGCGGCGTTTCGGGCGCGCCATCGTGATGCCCAATCTGCGCCCGCCGGTGACGACTACCGCGCTGGCGGCCGAATACCGCGCGCGCATACTCCAGGCGCTGCCCGCCGGGGCGCGCTTCGAGCCGCTGATGACTTTGTACCTGACGGACAATACCGTCCCTGATGAGATCCTTGCGGCCAAGGCCAGCGGATTCGTTCACGGCGTGAAGCTGTATCCGGCCGGCGCGACCACGAATTCCGACTCGGGCGTGACCGATTTGCTGGGTAAGTGCTCGGCCGTGCTGGCGGAGATGGAGAAGCAAGACCTGCCCTTGCTGGTGCACGGCGAAGTGACCGACCCCGAAGTGGACGTGTTCGACCGCGAGAGCGTGTTTATCGAGCGCGTGCTGGCGCCAGTCGTGGCGCGCTTTCCGGGTTTGCGGGTGGTGCTGGAACACGTCACCACGTGCGACGGCGTTGATTTCGTGCGCGAGGCGTCGAGCCGGGTGGCGGCCACGCTTACCGCCCATCACTTGCTGCTGAACCGCAACGCGATTTTTCAGGGCGGGATTCGGCCACACCATTACTGCCTGCCAGTGCTGAAGCGCGAAAAGCATCGCTTGGCGCTGGTGCAGGCGGCAACCGGCGGCAATCCCAAATTCTTCCTCGGCACCGACAGCGCGCCCCATGCCAAGGGTGCCAAGGAATCGGCTTGCGGCTGCGCCGGAATGTACACCGCCCACGCGGGGATCGAGTTCTACGCCGAGGTGTTCGAGCAGGCGGGCGCGCTGGGCAGGCTGGAAGGCTTTGCGAGTTTCTTCGGGGCGGATTTTTACGGCTTGCCCCGTGCCGCGGAGAAAATCACGCTGGTCAAGGCGGCGTGGACAGTGCCGTCTGAAATGCCTTACGGCGGCGAAACCTTGGTGCCGCTGCGCGCCGGGGAACCGGTCGGCTGGCGCTTGCTTTAGCTCGCCGCCTGGGGCTGGACGCCGCCCCGTGCTGGCCGATGCGATTGATTCGAGCGTAGCGGCAGTTGTTCTATATGCGGTTTGCAGGCTGCCCCGTACTGCCGGAATAGGGACAGCATGTGCAGCGCGCTCTCCCGCCAGTAATCGGCCCCGGCGGCCACCGCTTGTTCGAGGGCGGCTAGGCCGCCGCCCGTTACCCACTTCCGGTATCCGCTATCCAGATTCGGCGCCAGCTCCCGGCGCATGCCCTTGAAGTTGGCAAAATAAAAATGCAGCGATGCTCCGCCGCCGTCTTCCAGCAAATGGGGAAGGGTCGAGAGGCTGTCCGCCAGATGGTCGCGCACCGCCCGCGCCATCAGTTCGGCCTGGCTTCCCGCCACGGCCAGCAGCAAGTCGTTCCAGGCCGGGCCGAGCATTTGGTCGGCCAAGCCTTCTCCGGTTTCGTGCAGGATGCCGGCGTCGATTTCCCTGTCGGTCATGGCTTCGAGGGCTTCTTCCGGTTTCCGCTCGAAGTCGTAGTTTGCCAGTGCGCGGGCCATGGCGCTTTCCGTGCGGCGCCACTGCCATTCCTCGATTCTTTCCCAGAGCAGGCGGCGCAAGGACTCGCGCCGAACGAAAATGGTGCCGTTGAGCATCATGGCGGGCGGGGCGGCCAAGTCGCGCGCATGTTCCGCTCCCGACACCAACACCGTTAAATCGTCGCGCTTATCGCTGCGCAATAGCTCGCCGAGGAAAAAATGGGCGGCGGCCCGCTGCCCGTAACCGCTGCTGTACACCAGACCGTGGGGAAGCAGTTCCCGGTTGATCGCCTCGCTGTCGAAGGGGTCGAACTCGCGTCCGTTCACCCTAAGCCTGGCGAAGGCTTGCCCTTCTATGGTTTCCCAGTGCTGTTCGCGCTGGGCTAGCCATTCCCCTAAGGCTTCTTTGGGCAGGATGTCGGTGAACGCATGGCTTTTTTCCCAGCGGTAATACTCGCGCATTTTGAGCAAATACGTGCATAGGGTGAAATTGCGCGCATGGCTGGCGTCTGCGATATCGCAGTTATGTTGGATGGCGGCGCGGAGCGGTTCAAGTGATGGTCGCATGGATGGGCCCTTCGGAATAAACCCGACTAAATCGATCTGGTATGAGGAAGTTAGCATGATTGAAGCGCTTTGCCAATTGCCGTTTAGGGTATTTAAACGGCTTCTCGGGCGCTTCATGGTAAAATGCAGTTGAAGCTGGCTAGACAGTCGCCGCGCCGATTCGGCGGGGAGGAAAGTCCGGGCTCCGCAGAGCAGGATGCCGGTTAACGGCCGGACGCCGTGAGGCGATGGAAAGTGCCACAGAAATTATACCGCCGATGGCCGATGTCTCCCGCAAGGGAGGCGGAAGTCTTTGCGATGCGGACGGTTCGCGCAAGCGGCCCGCTCGCGTTGCAGGGATGGGCACAGGTAAGGGCGAACCGGTGCGGTAAGAGCGCACCGCGCCCGTGGTAACACGGGCGGCAGGGTAAACCCCATCCGGAGCAAGACCAAATAGGGGAGCGTAGGCGTGGCTCGCGCTGCTCCCGGGTAGGTCGCTTGAGCGCACGGGCAACCGTGCGCCTAGAGGAATGACTGTCCACGACAGAACCCGGCTTACCGGCCAGCTTCACTTCTCGTCTCGATCCCGTCCTTTTTGACCCATACCCTTGTCATATTTTCGCCGCAATGCCCCGCCCAGCCTCGTGCCGCGTTTTTCATGTTCATCACAATTCACATGCACAATGCATTGTATCCCTTTATTTATTAAGAACAATTAAAACCCATTAACGCTTTGCTCTAAGTCGTTGTCGCACAAAGTAAAAAGCCGATATTCATCTTGACCCCCTAATTTTTTTTCACTATAGTGGGGATCAGTGGGTGATGGTGGGAAATTGTGGAGAATTCCCGCTTGATCGAAAAGAAAAAGGGGCGACATGTTTCGCGGAGTGGCAAATCTGAATCTGGACAGTAAGGGTCGGCTGGCGGTGCCCGCCAAGTACCGTGACGCCTTGCTTTCCCAGTGCGACGGACGTCTTATCGTTACCGCCGATCCCAGCAAGTGCCTGTTGATCTACCCACTTCCCGAGTGGGAGCCCATCGAGAAAAAGCTCAATAGCTTGTCCAGTTTTAATCCTGCCACCCGTAGTCTGCAGCGGCTCCTGGTGGGTAATGCCAGCGATGTCGAGCTCGACGGCGCGGGCCGCATTCTGCTGGCTACGCCCCTGCGCCTGTTTGCCGGCATGGAGAAAAACGTGGTGCTGGTGGGGCAGGGCAACAAGTTCGAATTGTGGGACGAGGCCAAGTGGGGGCTACAAATGGAGCAGGCGACGGCATTCGAAGCGGGTGGCTTGCCGCCCGAGCTGGATGGCTTCTCGCTATGACCTCCGGCGCCTTGCACGCCACGGTTTTGCTGGACGAGGCGGTGGAGGCGCTGAATATCCGGCCCGCCGGTATCTACGTGGACGGCACTTTCGGCCGCGGCGGCCACAGCCGCCGGATACTGGAGAAGTTATCCGAGGCGGGGCGCTTGATCGCCATCGATCGCGATCCCGAGGCGATACGCGTCGGCCAGGCCATGGCCGACCGGCGCTTTAGCTTGCTGCAAGGCGGCTTTTCGGAGATCGGCCGGCTGCTGCACGGACAAGGCATAACACAGGTGGACGGGATATTGCTGGACATCGGCGTGTCCTCGCCGCAGTTGGATCAAGCGGAGCGGGGGTTCAGCTTTCGCTTCGACGGGCCGCTGGATATGCGCATGGATACCGGCAGCGGGGAAACGGCGGCAGAATGGCTGGCAACGGTCGAGGAAAAACAACTTTGGGAGGTTATAAAAAATTATGGTGAAGAGCGGTTTGCTAAACAGGTTGCAAAAGCGATTGTTACGGCTCGAGACCAGGGTCCCATCACTACGACACGACAGCTTGCCGAGATCGTGGCAAAAGCCTTCAAAAAGCGCGAGCCAAACAAGGATCCGGCGACGCGCACCTTCCAAGCTATACGGATTCATATCAATCGGGAGCTTGAGGAGCTGTCGTTAGTCTTGCCGCAGTGCGCCGAGCTTTTGGCGCCGGGCGGGCGTTTGGTGGTGATTAGTTTTCATTCGCTGGAAGACCGTATCGTGAAGCGCTTCATTCGTGGCGAGGCGAATCCGGACACCTTGCCGAGCCGCTTGCCGGTGCGCGGCCATGAGTTGGCGCAGCCGCGCATGGTGCCGGTGGGCAGGGCCAGGCACGCTTCCGAGGAAGAGGTTAGAGCCAACCCTCGGGCGCGCAGCGCCGTGATGCGCGTGGCGGAAAAGAGGGCGTGCCATGGTTAGGCTGAACCTCGTGCTGCTGCTGATTCTGGTTGCCTGCGCCTTGGGGGTCGTGACCTCGCAGTATAAGGCTCGCAAGCTGTACGTGGATTTGCAGCAGGAGCAGGCGGAGGCCCAGCATCTGGACGAGGAGTGGGGGCAATTGCAACTGGAGCAGAGCACTTGGGCGATGCACTCGCGCATCGAGAAAATCGCCACCGGTACGTTGCAGATGAGCGTGCCGGAAACCTCGCGCATCCAGGTGGTGCAAGGCGGCGATCCGGTTCCGGTGGGCGCTAAGCCATGAACCAGGCGAAACGGCAAATCTTGCGTTTGCCGGTGTGGCGCTCGCGGCTGTTGCTCTCGTTGTTGCTGCTGGCGTTTCTAGTGCTGCTGGGGCGGGCTTTGTACTTGCAGGGCTTGAACAACGAATTTCTGCGCCAGAAGGGCGACGCGCGGTATAGCCGGGTGATCGATATTACCGCCCACCGGGGCATTATTACCGACCGTAACGGCGAACCCCTGGCGATCAGCACCCCGGTGGAATCGGTGTGGGCCAGCCCGCAGGATGCGGAAATTTCAAGCGCGGAATTGCAGCGTTTGGCGGCGCTGCTGCAGATGCCGATGAGCGAGATCAAGAAAAAAGTGCGTCCCGGAAAGCGGGATTTTGTGTATTTGAAGCGGCAACTGCCGCCCGAACTGGCCAAAGAGGTGATGCAAATCGGCATACCGGGAATTTTCCTGCAGCGCGAGTACCGCCGCTATTACCCCGCCGGAGACGTGGTGGCGCATTTGCTCGGATTTACCGGTATCGACGATAACGGGCGCGAAGGCATGGAGCTGGCCTACCAGAACTGGCTGGCGGGGCAGGCCGGTAGCCGCCGGGTCATCAAGGATAGGCAAGGCCATATCATCGAGGACGTGGAAAGCATCAAGGTGCCGCACCAGGGAAAAGCGCTGGCGCTGAGCATAGACCGCAATTTGCAATACCTGGCCTACCGGGAATTGTCGCTGGCGGTGGAGCATTTTAAGGCGAAGGCAGGGTCGATCGTCATGCTCGACGCGAAAACCGGCGAAGTGCTGGCGATGGCGAATTTGCCCAGCTACAACCCGAACAACCGGACTACATTGGAGCCGCGAGTCACCCGCAATCGCGCGATAACCGATCAGTACGAGCCGGGGTCCACGCTCAAGCCGTTCACCATAGCGGAGGCGCTGGATAGCGGCAAATATAAGCCCACCGATATTATCCAGACCGCGCCGGGAACATTGACCATCGGCCCGGCGGTGATCCACGACAGCCACCCCGAAGGGGCGCTGACGGTGGAGCAGGTGATCCAAAAGTCTAGCAATGTGGGCGCGTCGAAAATAGCGCTGAGCCTGCCCCGCGAAATGATGTGGGACAGCCTGCACCGCGCCGGATTCGGGCAGCCGCCGCACAGCGGCTTCCCGGGCGAAGCGTCCGGCAAGTTGCGCCCCTACCAGACCTGGCGGCCGATTGAGCAAGCCACGATGTCTTTCGGCAACGGGGTATCCGTCAGCCTGCTGCAATTGGCACGCGCGTACACCGCCTTTGCCAACGACGGCGAGCTGAAGCCGATTTCGCTGCTGAAGCTGACCCAGCCGGTCGCCGGGGTGCAAATCTACAAGCCTGAAACCGCGCGGGCGATGCGCAAAATGCTGGAAATGGTGACGCAGTCAGGGGGTACGGGTCCCAATGCCCAGGTTCTCGGCTACCGGGTGGCGGGAAAAACCGGAACGGCGCACAAGGTGGTGGGGAACGGTTACTCGCCCAACTTGTACGTGGCTTCGTTCGTCGGCATGGCTCCCGTAACCGACCCCCGCCTGATCGTGGCGGTGATGATCGATCAGCCGAGCAACGGCGAATATTACGGCGGAGTGGTGGCGGCGCCGGTATTCAGCAAGGTGATGGCGGGCGCGCTGCGCATGCTGGGCATCCCGCCGGATGCGCCGCAGAATTACTTTACGCCGCCGGAAAAAACGCCGCTGGTGAAGGAAGACGCATGAGCGCGGCGACAATAAAGCAAACCGATACGCCGTTCTCAGGTGCCGAGATATTGCGGAGCCTGGGCGTCAGGGTAAAGCGCCTGGTGGCGGACAGCCGGCAGATTCGCGCAGGCGACACCTTTGTCGCCTACCCCGGTGCCAGCCAAGATGGACGCCAATACATCGGACAGGCGATTGCGGCGGGGGCGAACGCGGTGCTGTGGGAGAAAGCCGGATTCGTCCCGGACAGCGGCTGGCCGGTGGCGAATTTGGGCGTGACCGGCTTGCGCGAGCAAATCGGCGCCATCGCCGACATCGTATACGGCCATCCCTCGCAGGCTCTGTGGATGATAGGCGTGACCGGCACCAACGGCAAAACCTCTTGCAGCCATTGGCTGGCGGGCGCCTTGACGGCGTGCGGACGCAAAACGGCGGTGATCGGCACCTTGGGCAACGGATTTCTGGGCGGATTGGCCCCGGCGGTCAACACCACCCCCGACGCCATCGGCGTGCACCAAAGCCTGGCGGACTATTTGAATCAAGGCGCGGCTTGCGTGGCGATGGAGGTGTCGTCCCATGGCTTGGCGCAGGGGCGGGTGGCTGGAGTGGCCTTCGATGTCGCCTTGCTCACCAATCTTTCCCGCGACCATTTGGATTACCACGGCGACATGGAAAGCTACGGCGCGGCCAAGTCGCAGCTCTTCAAGCAGCCGGGCTTGCGCTATGCGGTGCTGAATTTGGACGACGGGTTCGGCGCGGAACTGGCGCAACAACTGGCGGCCGGCGGAGTGCAGGTGGTGGGCTATACGCTGGAAGGAAGCCGGATCGATTGCGATATCAGGATCGAAGCCGAGAGTGTAAGGGTGAGCGAAGCGGGATTGGAATTCGAAGCCGTTACGCCCTGGGGCCGCGCGGAATTGAAAAGCGGCTTGCTTGGCCGCTTCAACGCGGCCAACTTGCTCGGGGCGCTGGCCGTGCTGCTGGTCAGCGGCATTCCGCTGCAGCAGGCGGCGGACGCCTTGGCGCAAGTGCCGCCGGCGGCAGGCCGCCTGCAGCGTCTGGGCGGCGGAGACCGGCCGCTGGTGGTGGTGGATTATGCCCACACGCCGGACGCTCTGGAAAAAGTTTTGCACACGCTGCGTGAAACCCTGGCGGGGACGGATGCGCGGCTGATTTGCGTTTTCGGCTGCGGCGGCGACCGCGACCGCGGCAAGCGGCCCTTGATGGGCGCTGTCGCATCGCGGCTCGCCGATGCGGCTATCGTCACCGACGACAATCCCCGCGGCGAAGATGCCTTGGAAATCATCGCGGAGATCGTCTCCGGCATGGATGGCCGCGAGCAGATCATCGCCGACCGTGCCGAGGCCATCGCAAGCGCCATCACGGCAGCGCGGCCGGGCGACATCGTGTTGATCGCCGGCAAGGGCCACGAGGAATACCAGGAAATCGGCGGGATTAAATACCCCTTTAGCGATGTACTGACGGCGCAACATGCGCTGCAGCATTACGGCGAGAACCCGGCATGATGAATTTGCAAGAAGCCGCCCGCGGCATAGGCGCACGCGTCAGCGGCCCGGACGTAGCCGTTTCCGGCGTCGGCAGCGACAGCCGAGCGGTCGTTCCGGGCGAATTGTTCGTTGCCTTGCTGGGCGAGCGCTTCGACGGACACGACTACGTCGCGGACGTGATGGCGCGAGGGGCGGCCGCGGCGATGGTGTCCGACGCTATCGCCGCGACGCGGGAGCAAGAGTGGCAAGCTTATCCCTTGCTACGGGTAGACGACACCCGGCTCGCGCTGGGGCGGCTGGCGGCTTACTGGCGCGGCCAGTTCGCCGGCCCGGTGGTGGCGGTGACCGGCAGCAACGGCAAAACCACGGTCAAGGAAATGATCGCCTCTATCCTGCAGAAGGCGGCGGGATCGGTCGAGGCGGTGTTGGCCACGCGCGGCAACCTCAACAACGAAATCGGCGTGCCGCTGACGCTGCTCGGCCTGCGCAGCGCACACCGCTATGCCGTGGTCGAAATGGGCATGAACCACCCCGGCGAGATCGCCTACCTGACCGCCTTGGCGCAACCGGATGTGGCGGTGATCAACAATGCCCATGCGGCGCATTTGGCCGGGTTAGGCACGGTGGAGGCGGTCGCCCGCGCCAAAGGGGAGATTTATCAAGGCTTGCGCGAGGACGGCACGGCGGTAATCAACGCCGACGATGCCCATGCCGGATTGTGGCGCGAATTGGCGGGCAAGCGGCGGGTGCTGAGCTTCGGTCTGGAGCAGGCGGCGGACGTGAGCGCGAGCTACCGGTTGCATCCCTTGAGCAGCGATTTGATGATCTGTGGCGCGGCGGGCGAAATCCGGCTGACGCTGCCGGTTCCCGGCCTGCACAACGTGCGCAATGCGCTCGCCGCCGCCGCGACGGCGCAGGCGCTGGGGCTGGGCAACGAGGTCATAGCCGCCGGTCTGGCGGCTTTCACCGGGGTAAAAGGGCGCTTGCAATACAAGACGGGGCTGCATGGAGCTCATCTCATCGACGACAGCTACAACGCCAACCCGGATTCGATGCGGGCGGCCATCGCGGTGCTGGCGGCGATGCCGGGCAAGCGCGTGCTGGTGATCGGCGATATGGGCGAACTGGGTGCCGGCGAAGCCGAGCTGCACGGACGCATCGGCGAGTCGGCGCAGGCGGCGGGCATAGACCGCTTGCTCGCGCTGGGCGATCTGAGCGTCAAGGCCGCGCGCGCTTTCGGGCCGGGCGGACAGCATTTCGAAACCATCGAGGATTTGCTGGCGGAATTGGAAAACCTGCTGGATGCGGATACCGCCGTCCTGGTTAAAGGGTCCCGTTTCATGCGCATGGAACGGGTCGTAAAGAGCTTTGAGGTCTAGAGCCTGAGATTCAATTAAGACAGGTTCATAAGGAGAAAAAATGCTGCTGGCACTGTTTCAATGGCTAGGCCACGATATCCGCGCGTTCAACGTGTTCAACTACATTACCTTGCGGGCGGTGATGGCGACGCTGACGGCGCTGGCGATAACCTTCATGGTCGGCCCGGCGATGATACGCAAACTGACGGCCTACAAAATCGGCCAGTCGGTGCGCGACGACGGCCCGCAAACGCATCTCGTCAAGGCGGGTACGCCGACCATGGGCGGTGCGCTGATCTTGGTGGCGATAGGCGTGACCACCTTGCTGTGGGCCGATTTGCACAATGCCTACGTGTGGGTCGTTTTGGTGACCACGCTCGGCTTCGGCGCTATCGGCTGGGTGGACGACTATCGCAAGGTGGTGCATCGCAACCCCAAGGGGCTGCCGGCGCGCATGAAGTATTTCTGGCAGTCGCTGATCGGTCTCGGCGTGGCGCTATTCCTCGCGCAAAGCGCCAGCCTTCCGGCGCAAACCGAGCTCATTGTGCCTTTCTTCAAATCCGTGATTTATCCGCTGGGCATCGTCGGGTTCATTGTGCTGACCTATTTTGTCATCGTCGGCACCAGCAACGCGGTCAACTTGACCGACGGATTGGACGGCTTGGCGATCATGCCGACGGTCATGGTGGCCGGCGCCTTGGCGATTTTCGCCTACGTGGCGGGCAACGTCGTGTTTTCGCGCTACTTGGGTGTGCCCTATATCCCCGGTGCGGGAGAGCTCACGGTATTTTGCGCCGCGCTGGCCGGGGCCGGGCTGGGATTCCTCTGGTTTAACGCCTATCCGGCCGAGGTGTTCATGGGCGACGTCGGCGCATTGGCGCTGGGGGCCGCGTTGGGCGTGGTCGCGGTAATCGTGCGCCAGGAAATCGTGCTCTTCATCATGGGCGGCCTGTTCGCGATGGAGACGCTTTCGGTCGTGCTCCAGGTGGCATCGTTCAAGCTGACCGGCAAGCGCGTGTTCCGCATGGCGCCGATCCACCACCACTTCGAACTCAAGGGCTGGCCCGAACCGCGGGTGATCGTGCGCTTCTGGATCATCTCGGTGGTGCTGGTGCTGATCGGCCTGGCGACGCTGAA
>JAIOJO010000217.1 GCA_019911985.1 Sulfuricellaceae bacterium
ATGTCCTTAATGCCTGCACCCATGATGTTTCTGCCTTGGAAAAAATTCCGGCGATGGAAGCTGGGATGTTCTTTGCGGATACGGATTAGCCGCTGCACGAACTTGAATAAGGCTTCGTTTTCTTGCAGCAAATTCCAATCCACCCAACTGATTTCGTTGTCTTGACAATAGCTGTTGTTGTTGCCTTGCTGGCTGCGGCCGAACTCGTCGCCCGCCAGCAGCATGGGGACGCCTTGCGAGAAAAACAGCGTGGCCAAGAAGTTCCGCTGCTGCCTGGCACGCAATTCAAGAATGTCGGGGTCGTCGCTCGGCCCTTCCGTGCCGCAATTCCAGCTTAAGTTGTTGGATTCCCCGTCCTGGTTGTTTTCCAAATTGGCGCTGTTGTGTTTTTCGTTATAACTAACCAGGTCGCGCAGCGTAAAGCCATCGTGGGCGGTGATGAAATTGATGCTGGCATAGGGACGGCGTCCGCTATGAGCATATAGGTCGCTGGAGCCGGTAAGGCGATAAGCCAATTCCCCGATCAGGCCGCCGTCGCCTTTCCAGTACTGGCGCACCGAGTCGCGGTATTTGCCGTTCCACTCGGTCCAACCGACCGGGAAATTGCCGACCTGGTAGCCGCCCTCCCCCAAGTCCCAAGGCTCGGCTATCAGTTTGACTTGGGATAGCACCGGATCCTGGTGGATGATGTCGAGAAATGCGCCCAGCTTGTCTACTTCGTGCAGCTCGCGTGCGAGCGCCGAAGCCAAGTCGAAGCGGAATCCATCGACGTGCATTTCCAATACCCAGTAGCGCAGGCTGTCCATGATCATCTGCAGCACGCGAGGATGCATCATGTTCAAGGTGTTGCCGCAGCCGGTGAAGTCGAAGTAATGCCGCTGTTCGCCCGCCACCAGGCGGTAGTAGGAGGCGTTGTCGACGCCGCGGAAAGCCAGGGTAGGCCCGAGGTGGTTGCCTTCCGCGGGATGGTTGTACACGACGTCGAGGATCACTTCGATTCCAGCGGAATGCAGGGATTTCACCATGCTCTTGAATTCGTTTACGGCCGATGAGGTTGCCGCATAGCGCCGGTCGGGCGCGAAGTAGCCGATGGAGTTGTATCCCCAATAATTGCGCAATCCCTTTTGCACCAAGACGTGATCGTCGATAAAAGCATGGATAGGCATGAGTTCCACGGCGGTTATTCCCAAATGCTTGAGATAATCGATGGCCGGTGCGCTGGCGAGTCCGGCGTAAGTGCCGCGCAAATGGGCGGGGATTTCGGGGTGGCGTTGCGTGAATCCCTTGACGTGCAACTCATAAATGACGGTGTCGTGCCAGGGTGTTCTAAGGGCTTGGTCATGGCCCCAGGTAAAGGCGGGATCGATAACCCGGCTTTTGGGCACGCCATAGGCATTGTCGCGATGGTCGCACGATAAATCATGCCGGTTGCTGCCTATTTTGTAACCGAAATGCGCCTCGCCCCAGCGTAGCGAACCGGCGATGTCCTTGGCGTATGGATCGAGCAGCAACTTGTGAGAATTAAAACGGTGCCCGCGCTCCGGGTCGTAAGGGCCATAGACGCGATAGCCATAAAGCAAGCCCGGCCGCATATAGGGCAAGTATGCATGCCAGACGAGATCGGTCTGTTCGCTTAGCTCGATGCGCTGAATCTCCCGCCGTCCCTTTTCGTCGAATAGGCACAATTCGACTTTTTCGGCATGCTGAGAAAAGAGCGCAAAATTGATGCCCTCCCCATCCCAAGTCGCTCCCAATGGATAAGGTTTTCCTGGCCAGACTGTTGTCGCTTCTTCAAACATGAACTATTTTCCGATAAGTGATGGGCGTATTTTTTGGTATATAAACATATAATTATTTAACTATTGTGATT
>JAIOJO010000218.1 GCA_019911985.1 Sulfuricellaceae bacterium
CACTGGATACAAACAACCCAACAAATGATCGGTTTCGTGCTGCACGACACGGGCATGGAACCCACTCACCGTCCGATCGATTCGATTACCGAACTGATCGTAGCCCTGGTAGCGCAAATGCAAATAACGCGGCACCAGCCCGATGACTCCAGCCGTGCAATCCGTTTGTATGCGCGCGGCGTGGCCGATGCCATTATCGAAGGGCGCGGGCAAGTCATTAAGGATATGATTAAAGAAGACGATTTTGTAGAGCTTGCTGAAGGCGCAGACCAGGCAGCGGAATAAGCGCTTGTGCTGCACAAAAAAGGGGCTGCTTGCCCCTTTTTTTACAGTTGTTGCTAAGCATGCCCTTTAAGAGGGTGAAGCTTAGGCCGGCTGTAGTTAACTGATTTTTTAGAAAATACCAGAATTTAGGAGCGAGTTATGGCTGAAATTACGGCAAGCATGGTAAAAGAACTGCGCGAGATCACCGGTCTCGGCATGATGGAATGCAAAAAGGCGTTGGCGGAAACCGGCGGCGATTTGACCGCTGCCCAAGATTTACTGCGTATCAAAAGCGGTGCCAAAGCCACTAAAGCGGCGTCGCGGATTGCAGCCGAAGGCGTCATCGGATGCTTCATCAGCAATAGCGGCAATCAGGGCGCCTTGGTCGAAATCAATTGCGAAACCGATTTCGTCGCCAAAAACGACGATTTTTCCGCCTTTGCGAACGGAGTGGCGCAAGCGGTGACCAATCAGAATCCGGCCGATGTGGCGCAATTGTCAGAAATGAAGTTGCCGTCTGGCGAAGTGGTGGACGATGTCCGTAAAGCACTTGTAATGAAGTTGGGCGAGAATATGACTGTACGCCGCTTCGTGCGCTTTGAAACCGCCGGCCGTCTGGCTAGCTATCTGCATGGAACAAAGATCGGTGTGCTGATCGATTTTGAGGGTGGCGACGAAGCTTTGGGAAAAGATTTGGCTATGCATATTGCGGCTAGCAAACCCGTGTGCGTTTCCCGAGACAATGTTCCCGCCGATCTGATCGAGAAAGAGCGCGAAATCTACACCGCCCAAGCGGCCGAAAGCGGAAAATCCGCTGATATCGTGGCAAAAATGGTCGATGGCCGCATTGCTAAGTACCTAGCCGAAGTAACTTTGACCGGGCAGCCTTTTGTGAAAGATCCGGACCAAACCGTTGAAAAGCTGTTGGCCGCCAAAAAGGCGAAGGTTAGTCGCTTCCAAATGTATATGGTAGGCGAAGGTTTGGAAAAACGTGTTGACGACTTTGCCGCCGAAGTTATGGCGCAAGTGGCTAAGGCTTAAATAATGGCTAGCACCCCGGCTTATAAGCGAATTCTCCTTAAATTAAGTGGCGAAGCCCTGATGGGCGATGACAGCTATG
This sequence comes from Sulfuricellaceae bacterium, assembly GCA_019911985.1. Classification (GTDB taxonomy): domain Bacteria; phylum Pseudomonadota; class Gammaproteobacteria; order Burkholderiales; family UBA9220; genus JAIOJO01. The sequence goes on from JAIOJO010000218.1 coordinate 1,385, forward strand.
GCATCAACCGCGATGTGGTGGAACGTATCGTTTCCGAAGTATCGGAAGTGGTGCATTTGGGTGTGGAGGTCGGGATTGTGATCGGCGGCGGCAATATTTTTCGCGGCGTAGCTCCCGCCGCCGCCGGAATGGATCGGGCCACAGCAGACTAC
>JAIOJO010000219.1 GCA_019911985.1 Sulfuricellaceae bacterium
CTCACGTTTGGTGGGCTTCTTCTTGTTCTCCCAAGCAAGGCTGGCAAATGTGGTCTGTTTCATCATCAATGATCCCGTCGTAATGCGTGGAAACATTTTAACTGATCGCCGTTCGAGTGTGGTTAATCAGAGGCTCCTTAAGAAAGCTATTTACTTATCTAATCTAATGGGTTATTTTTTAAGGAACTGAACTATATGCCCTTAGGCGGTGAGCGATGAAAAATACCCTACTTGCTACAGTGCTCGGCTTGGTCATGGCTCTGCTGAGCGGTACCGGCCAGGCGGCATCGGCAAGCTGCAGCGACAGCATGCTGACGCTGGCCGCCGTCAATGCCGTCAAGGGCATGACATACGACGAAGCCGCCGCCAAAATCGGCTGCGCCGGGACCGCCGGCACCCCCATTCTGGAACCGTGGGGCATTCGATACATCAGCATAACGCCCTATTTCTGGCAAAGCCCGAACAAGGTTTACGAGCTTCGCATCAAAGACAACGTGGTGGACTCGATAATCGACCTGTCGCCGAGTTCTTCCGCCTCCCAAGCCGTTGCAAACACGGCCAATCCCGCCACCTTCGACGTCGCCAGCAATACGCTGTCCATGCCCGTCCTGGCGACCGGCGGGTTCACTTACACCAATGCCAAGATCGTGCTCAACCCCGGCGGAAGCTGGGCGCTCACCGCGCTGTCCGATGCCAGCGGCACGCCGCTGCCCGTCGCCGGAGCCAGCCCGCAGACGCCGCCGCCAATCGCGACACCGGCTGTCGTAATCGTAACCGGCGCCATCAACGACTACGCCGGCATCCAGGAAAACACCATCTTCACCATCGGTAGCCAGATTTGGCGCGGCAAAACCGGCTGCGCCATGCCGGCCTCCAGCATCAACCAAGCCAGCCCGACAACGGCTATCGGCCAAGTTCAACCCAACCCGAACGCGACCATTTACCTGATCGGCTCCACCGAATACGTGGTGACTGTCGTGGGCACCCCGCTGGTCTGCGACGTGGAAAGATTGGGGTAAGGCAAGGGGGCTTCATCCCGGCCCACCCTGCTGACTTGATCGCTGTCACGCGGCGCGCGGATTTGTTTTAGAACACGCCGCGCGCCGCGCACAAATCCCTCCTTTCCGCCCTAGCCCTTCACACTTTCCCACGCCTTCTCCGCCCGCTTATACGATACCGGATAAGGCGTGCGCAATTCCTGCGCGAACAAGGACACCCGCAGCTCCTCCAGCATCCAGCGGTACGCCTCCAACTGCGGGTCGCCGATGCCCGCCTTGCGATGCTTCTCCCGGCGCGCTTCGTAGGCCTGCCAGAGTTCCTTGAGGGAAGCCGTATGGCGTCCGTCCCGCTCGGCGTTGCCGGGGTATTTTTCGATGCGCTTGAGGATGGCCTTGAGGTAGCGCGGCAGGTGTTGCAGGTGTTCCCAAGGCGTGTCGCTGAGGAAGCCCTTGTAGACCAAGCGGGCCAGTTGTTCGCGGAGGTCCTGTACCAGGGGATAGGGCAATTTGCCGCCGAGCTTGGCTTGGATCGCGGCATGGTCGGCCAGGACGGCGGCGGCGAGCTTGCCGGCCGCCTCGCTGACAGCGGGCAGGCGGGTGCGGGCGCGGTCGCGCTGGTGGGCGAAATCCCGTTCGCTGCGCGGTAAGGCGTCGTCGGAGAGGAAAGCGCGGTCGGCGATACAGCCGAGCAAATCCTCGCGGAACGCGTCCGGGCTCATGAAACCGCGGGCCTGCAACGCCATCTGGGTGAAATTGGGCAGGTTTTTTTCCAACTGCTTCATCTGCTCTTTAAGGGAGAGGCGCAGCAGGCGGCGCACCCCGCCGCGCATTTCGCGGGCGGCAGCTTCCGGGGTGTCGAGCAGCAGAATGGCGACGGAATCGCCGGCGTCCATCAGAGTCGGGTAGCCGGTCAGTCGGGCGCCGCCGCGGGTGAAGCTGAGCTTTTCCGGCAGGTCGCCGAAGTCCCACTGGGTCACGCCCTCGCGCTCGAAATCCAGGCGCGGTGCGCGGGCGAAGGTAATCTGCGCGGCTTGGCCGAGCTGCCGGCGCAGATCGGCCAAGCTCCGCCCCATCGCCAATTCCTGCCCGGCGTCGTCCAGCACGCGGAAATTCATTTTCAGGTGGGCCGGCAAGGCGGCTTCGTCCCACACGTCGGCGGGGACTTCCTGGGCGATTTTTCGCTGTAGGAAAGAAGCCAGGGCCATGCCGAGCGGGCGGATTTTGCCCTCTCCCCGCGCGGCGGCGGGTTGCGGAAAGGACGTGGCCGCGAGGAAGGCGGTGACGAAATCCGGCACCGGCACGCAGGCACTGCGCAGCCGCTTGGGCAAGCCCTTGACCAAGGCGGTGACTTTTTCCCGCACCATGCCGGGTACCAGCCACGTCGCGCGCTCTTCGCTGGCCTGGTTCAGCAAGTGCAACGGCAAGCTCAGCGTGACGCCGTCCAGCGGATGGCCGGGCTCGAAGCGGTAGGCGAGCTTGCACTCCGCGTCGCCGACGCGCAGGGCCTCGGGGAAGCGCTCTTCGGTGACGGCTTCGGCATCGTGGCGCATCAGGTCGTCGCGGCACATATACAGCAGCCTGGGATTGGCCCGCTCGGCCTCGCGCCGCCATTTCTCGAAGTCCGCTC
>JAIOJO010000220.1 GCA_019911985.1 Sulfuricellaceae bacterium
ACCATGTAATGCACTTCTACCACTTGCACGCGCTCGACTGGGTGGACGTGGTTTCCGCGCTGCAGGCCGATCCCGCGAAGACTTCCGAACTGGCGCAAAGCCTGTCGGGCTATGCGAAATCCTCGCCGGGCTATTTCTCCGATATGCAGAAGAAGCTCAAGGTATTCGTCGAGTCCGGCCAACTGGGCATTTTCAGCAACGGCTACTGGGGCCACCCGGCCTACAAGCTGCCGCCGGAAGCCAACTTGATGGCCGTCGCGCATTATTTCGAAGCCCTCGCCTGGCAACGGGACGTGGCGCAACTGCACACTATTTTCGGCGGCAAGAATCCCCACCCCAATTTCGTCGTCGGCGGCGTGCCCTGCGCCATCAGCGTCCATCCCGAACACCCCGGCCAGGGCAAGGGTCCGCACTATCGCGGCGGAACCGGCGCGACCGCACTCAACATGCTGGGGCTGGAAAAAGTCAAAAACCTCATCGTCCAGATGCGCGATTTCGTCGATCAGGTATACGTGCCGGACACGCTGGCCATCGCCGGTTTCTACAAGGACTGGGCCACTCAGGGCGAAGGCATCGGCAATTTCATGACCTACGGCGATTTCCCGGAAAAGGGCATGGACGATCCGGCGAGCCTGCTGATCCCGTCCGGGGTGATCCTCGACCGCGACCTGTCGCGCATTCACCCGGTGGATCTGAATGCCGACGACCAGATCCAGGCATTCGTCGCCCATTCCTGGTACGACTACAGCCAGGGCAAAAACCAGGGCCTGCACCCCTATAAGGGCGAAACTACGCTGCATTACACCGGCCCCAAGCCGCCCTACCGGCACCTGGATACCGACGCCTCCTACTCTTGGCTGAAATCGCCGCGCTGGAACGGCAAGGCGGTCGAGGTCGGCCCGCTGGCGCGGGTGCTGATGCTGTATGCAAAGGGCCATGCCCAGACCAAAGAATTGGTCGGCATGGCCTTGAATAAACTGGATTTACCGCTAAGCGCGCTGTATTCCACCCTTGGCCGCACCGCCGCGCGCACGCTGGAAACCAAGATCATCGTCGACGCCATGCAGGGCTGGTACGATCAACTGCTGGCCAACATCAAAGCGGGAGACGTGCGCACTTTCAACGAAACCCTGTGGGAACCGTCCTCCTGGCCGAGGGAAGCAAAAGGCGTGGGCTACACCGAGGCGCCGCGCGGCGCGCTGGCGCATTGGATCGTCATCAAAGACCGGATCATCGACAACTACCAGGCGGTGGTTCCCTCCACCTGGAATGCCGGGCCGCGCGATGCCGCGGGCCAGGACGGGCCTTACGAGGCGGCGCTCAGGGGGCACAAGCTGCACGACCCGAAACAGCCGATCGAAATTCTGCGCACCATCCACAGCTTCGATCCGTGCATCGCCTGCGCCGTGCACGTGCTCGATGCGGAGGGGGAAGAACTGGTGCAGCTTAAGATCCTCTAGGCGCCTAGGAGCATCGCCCGGCCAACCGACCGGCGATGCGATCAGGCGTTTATTTTGGCCATCACGTCCCGTGCATGCTCTTGAGCCTTGGCCTTGAGCATATCCGCCTTGAGCGCATCGATACCCAAGGACTGCCATTCTTCCCCGGCGATATCCATCTGCACCGGCTCGGCGATACCGAAGGTGGGCAGCAGTTTTTCCGCCAGGTTGACCAGGGTAACCAAGGGCTGCCCGGCTGCGTCCCGCGCGTCGTTGGGGACATGGTGGTAAGCCAGCACGGTAACGATGGATTCCGGCAAATTCCAGTGCCGCCCGAGCATCGCCCCCAGCTCGCCGTGGTTCGTCTCCAGCATTTCCGTTTCAACTTCTTCCACCGTGCGCCTCGGTTCGGCGGCCAGGCGGGCATGAAATTTGTCGCTGAGCCGGGGATCGAGGTAATCCAAAACCAGGAAGCCGATGTCGTGCAACAATCCGGCGAGGTAGATTTCCTCATGCGAGGGGCGGCGGTTTTTCGGCATGTGCCGGGCTAAGCTCGCCATCGTCATGGTGACGGCCAGGCTGTGCTGCCACAAGCCTTGGATGTTGAGCAGGCCGGGCGATTTTCGTGTCATCGACGACATCATGGCGAAACTCAGCGCGATCATCTTGACGCGCTTTCTGCCGAGCAATGCCGCCGCGTCGTGCAGCCGCAAGATTTTCCGGTTCACGCCGAACAACGGGGAATTGGCTAAGCCGACGATCTTGGACAGGATGGGAGGGTCCTTTTCGATCAAGTCGAGCAGCGCCCGTTCGCCCTCGTCGGTCGCGATTTTCAGCGACAGGATTTTCCGCGCGATGCACGGGATGGGAGGCAAGGTGCCCAGGTGGTTAAGCGCCTGGTGCAGATTTTCGGGGGCATTCACAAACTGTCCTTTCAGGCCGTGATGATAAACCAGGACGCTGGCGGAAGGCCGTCTTTCATCGAAACTTTAGGAGCCTCTGATTAAGTCGCACGGGGATCGCGTTGCGTCAAAAGCCGGAGGCTGCAAGGCGCGCGACGCCGGTCGTAGCCAGCCTACGATGCCAAGGAGCGCAACGCCGCAGACGCCGGCTTTTGACACAACCCTTACGG
>JAIOJO010000221.1 GCA_019911985.1 Sulfuricellaceae bacterium
GCGGGTACGTGCGTTAGTGCGAGTGCGTTGACCACGAAGTGGCAATCCACGGCGGTGCCGCAGACCACGGTAGCACCCTAGATCCATTAGGCGCTTGATATTCATCGAAACTTCACGACGCAAATCACCTTCCACATGGTGCTTGGCAACCTCATCACGAAGCTTGACCACGGCGCTATCGTCAAGGTCTTTAATTTTTGTCGATGTATTTACACCAGCCGCCGCACAAATTTTGCGAGCGGTCGAGCGACCTATACCATAAATAGCGGTCAACGCTATTTCAGCATGTTGATGATTCGGGATATTTACCCCAGCTATGCGGGCCATCCAATTACTCCCAGGAGCGACTAGAAAAACTGTCTATTATAAGTTAACACAGGATCAATATCAACCCTGGCGTTGCTTGTGGCGCGGATCCGTACAAATCACGCGTATTACACCACGCCGCTTAACCATCTTGCAGTGACGGCATATCTTTTTAACTGAAGCACGGACTCTCATCATTCTCTCCTTATTTCTTCAACACTGTCCTAAGACGCGATTTAGAACTCTTGCCGTTCAATTTACTTTGCCCGGAAGATAATGCGACCGCGACTTAAATCATATGGGGTCATCTCGACCGTCACCTTATCGCCAGGAAGTATTCTGATGTAATGCATACGCATTTTCCCTGAAATAAATCCCAATATGACATGGTCGTTTTCTAGCTTTACGCGGAACGTAGTATTGGGCAAAGACTCCAAAACCACGCCCTGCATTTCAATCGTATCCTCTTTCGCCATCCGGACGTTTCTTCCTAATTATCGAGTGGGGCCAAGGCCACCACTTTTGAAGCTCGCCTTTTTAAGCAAGCTTTCATATTGTTGAGACATAAGGTAAGCCTGGACTTGCGCCATGAAGTCCATGGTAACCACAACAATAATCAGCAAGGACGTACCCCCAAAGTAAAACGGCACGTTAAATTTGACGATCAAGAACTCCGGCAATAGGCACACTGCCGTTATGTACAGAGCACCCGTGAGCGTAAGCCTTGACATAATACGGTCGATATAACGCGCAGTCTGCTCGCCCGGACGAATCCCCGGAACGAATGCACCGCTCTTCTTCAAATTGTCTGCCGTTTCCTTAGGATTAAAAACCAAAGCAGTATAGAAAAAGCAGAAAAATATAATTGCCGTTGCATACATCAGCACATATAAAGGCTGCCCGGGTGACAAAACTGCGCTCACGTCCTTCAACCAGTTCATCCTGTCACTGCTACCGAACCAACCAGCCAATGTCGCTGGAAATAAAATAATGCTAGAAGCAAAGATCGGAGGAATAACGCCGGCCATATTCAATTTCAACGGCAAATGCGAGCTTTGCCCACCGTACACTTTGCGCCCTACTTGCTGCTTTGCATAGTTGACGGTAATTTTTCGCTGTCCGCGCTCGACGAAGACCACGAAGCCAGTAACCGCCACCGCCGCCGCGAATAGCATAACGACCAAGGGTATCGAGAAGGCGCCAGTACTCACCAATTCAAGCGTTCCACCGATAGCGCGGGGCAGCCCAGCCACAATACCCGAGAAAATAATCAGCGAAATACCATTACC
>JAIOJO010000222.1 GCA_019911985.1 Sulfuricellaceae bacterium
GGCGTCGTTACGGCTCGCTGATTTGGAATAACCAAACGGCGCTCGCCGCGCCTAGCCCTCACGGGCTTAGCGCCTCCTTGTCCTCGGGTGAAGTGGCCGGGGGAACGCGGGCTCAGGATTTATTAAAACAGCTTCTAAGACACAAACCGTCGAACGAAGGAGAAGCGGGTCTTGTTAACGAACGAATTGCAACTCAGCCTATTGGCTATCGGTGCTGTCCTCGTTGTCGCCGTACTGGCCTACAACCGGTGGCAAGAGCGGAAACTCAAACGACGCACGGAGCAATTGTTCCGTGGCGACCATGACGATGTGTTGTTGGATGAAGCGCCAAAACCGGAAGACCGCCGCGAAGAGCGCATCGATCCAGTTCTCAGCAGCGCAGCCAATTTTCCGGATGACGAGCCTTTCCTTCCTGCCTCGATTGCGGAAGATGATGCGGAACCTCCTGTGCAGCAGCCTAAGCTTGCGACTGGAATTTCCGTTGACGACCTCTTGGCGGGCGACCTCGACTATACGGTGCGCTTGCGTGCCGGCATTCCAGTTACCGCGGGCAATTTATGGCCAGCCCTGAATCCAGCCAGTCAATCGGGAAAACCGCTGCGCTGGCTCGGACGGAATGCCGCTAGCGGCGAGTGGACTTTTCTCGAACAGTATGACGAAGGCGCCGAATATTCCGAGGTGGCCGGTACGCTGCAACTGGTGGATCGCCAAGGGGCGCTGATGGAGCGCGATCTGGATCAATTTTGCGACATTACCGAGAATTTGGCCGCCGATCTCGGCATGGTTGTCGATTGCCCGGACAAGCACGCCGCGTTGAAGCGCGCGATGGAGCTGGATAATCTTTGTGCCGAAGTCGATATTTTGATCGGCCTGAATGTGATTTCGGCCAATGGCAACCCGATTCCCGCGACCAAGATACGAGCGCTGGCCGAGGCGGCGGGCATGAAGCTCAGCAGCGACGGCGCGTTTTATTTCCGCAATGACGACGGCGACATTCTGTTTTCTTTGCTGAACCTCGACCCAACGCCTTTTTCCTCGGAAAATATCAAACATCTGACGACGTCCGGCGTTACGCTATTGCTGGAGGTGCCGAAGGTAAGCAACGGGCTGCGGATATTCGACCAACAGATCGCTCTGGCGCGGCAAATGAGCGCCTCCTTGGATGGGATAGTCGTGGACGATAATCGCAAGCCGTTTACCGATGCCGGGGCGGAGAGCATCCGTAGCCAACTCAAGGACATTTACCGGAAAATGGATCAAGCCGGACTCGCCGCCGGAAGCGCGCGGGCGGCAAGGCTTTTTGCCTAGGAAAGTTGCAGTGACGGCAGATCAAATGGCGGAGCGGGTTAGGCGGCTGCGCGAAGAAATCGAACTGCATAATTACCGTTATTACGTCCTGGACGAACCTTCTATTCCGGACGCTGAATTCGACCGCTTGTTCCGCGAACTCCAGCAACTGGAATCGCAAAACCCCGAGCTACTCACTCCCGATTCCCCCACGCTACGGGTAGGCGCGCGCCCCGTGAGCGAACTCGCGCCAGTCACGCACCGCACGCCGATGCTGTCGCTCAATAACGCCTTCGCCGCGGAGGAGGCCGAGGCCTTCGACCGGCGCGTGCGCGAGGCGCTGCAACTCGACTCGGTGGAATATGCGGTAGAGCCGAAATTCGACGGGCTGGCCATCAGCCTGAGCTACCACAACGGGATATTGGTCCAAGCGGCCACTCGCGGCGACGGCTACACGGGCGAGGATGTCAGCGCGAATGTAAAAACCATCCGTTCTATTCCACTCAGGCTTCATACCGACAAACCTCCGCACCTGCTCGAAGTGCGCGGCGAGGTTTTGATGCTGAAGGCCGATTTCGAACGGCTCAACCGTCTGCAGCGCGAGAAGGGCGAAAAAGAGTTCGCCAATCCGCGCAATGCCGCCGCCGGGTCCTTGCGCCAATTGGATTCGCGGATTACCGCGGAGCGGCGCTTGAGTTTTTTTGCTTACGGCGTCGGAGTGCTTGAGGACGGCGAATTGCCGCCGACGCATAGCGCCGTGATGGACTGGCTGGAGCATCTGCGTTTACCGGTGTGCGAGCAACGGCAAACGGTGCAGGGTGCCGAAGGCATTCTGGCCTATTACCGGGCTATCGGCAGCCAGCGCGACCGCATGCCTTATGAAATCGATGGCGTGGTGTATAAGGTGAACAGTTTGCAGGGACAGGAAACCTTGGGTTTCGTCTCGCGGGCTCCGCGCTTTGCCGTTGCCCACAAATTTCCCGCCCAGGAAGAAATGACGGTGGTCGAAGCTATTGACGTCCAAGTGGGCCGTACCGGGACGTTGACCCCGGTGGTGAGGCTGAAGCCGGTGTTTGTCGGCGGTGTTACCGTCACCAATGCCACCTTGCATAACCAGGATGAAGTTGACCGTAAAGATGTGCGGGTAGGGGATACGGTGATTGTCCGGCGGGCGGGCGATGTCATCCCAGAGGTGGTGAGCGTGGTTCCCGAGCGGCGTCCAAAGCCCGACCCCCAGCGCTTCAATATTCTTGAGCAGTACCCGGTTTGTCCCGTTTGCGGCTCAAGGGTTGTGCGTTTGCAAGGCGAGGCGGCGGCGCGTTGCAGCGGCGGACTTTACTGTCCGGCGCAGCGTAAGCAGGCCTTGCTGCATTTTGCTAGCCGCCGCGCCATGGATATCGAGGGCTTGGGCGAGAAGTTGGTGGATCAATTGGTGGACACGGGCTTGGTTAAGACACCCGCCGACATTTATCGCCTAGGGATGAGCGAACTCGTCAATTTGGATAGGATGGCGGAAAAGTCGGCTGCCAATTTGGTTGCGGCCATCGAACGTAGTAGAGGCGCTACCCTGGCGCGTTTTGTTTTTGCTTTGGGTATACGCAATGTAGGCGAGGCAACAGCCAAGGATTTGGCCCGCTATTTCAGACATCTTGATGCGCTGAAGGCGGCCGATTTGGCACAATTGCAAAGCGTTCCCGAGGTGGGGCCTATCGTGGCGGAGTCCATCACGCGGTTTTTTGCCGAAACGCATAATTGCGAAGTGATCGAGCGACTGCGTGGAGTCGGCGCGTGGAAAGACGCGGAAAGCGGCGAGGCATTTCCCTTGCTTGCCCTTGGCGGAAAAACCTTTGTTCTGACCGGCGCCTTACCCTCCTTAACGCGGGATGAAGCGAAGGAGCGGATCGAGGCTAGAGGTGGCAAGGTGTCGGGCAGTGTATCGAAAAAAACCGATTATGTTGTGGCGGGAGCGGATCCCGGCAGCAAATTTACCAAGGCGCAAGAATTGGGCGTTCCCATTTTGGATGAAACCGGATTACTGGCCTTGCTGGCCGAATGAGTTCGCCGTATATATATCTGATTATTCATCGAGATTAATTATGAAAAAAATTACTAAAGCTGTTTTTCCTGTCGCCGGTATGGGCACCCGATTTTTGCCTGCCACCAAGGCCAGCCCCAAGGAAATGCTGCCTATCGTGGATAAGCCGCTGATCCAATACGCTGTCGAAGAGGCCATTGCCGCCGGCATGACCGAAATGATCTTCGTGACGGGCCGCAGCAAACGAGCAATCGAGGATCACTTCGACAAAGCCTATGAGGTGGAAGCGGCGCTTGAGGAACGCGGCAAGACGGCGCTGCTGGAAATGGTGCGGAGCATTATTCCGTCGCATGTAACCTGTATCTATATCCGCCAAGGCGAGGCACTGGGGTTGGGGCATGCGGTCATGTGCGCTCGTCCGGTGGTCGGCGATGAACCCTTTGCCGTTATTCTGGCCGACGACATGATAGACGGCAATCCGCCGGCCATGAAGCAAATGGTCGATTTATATGGGTATTACAATTGCTCCATACTCGGCGTGCAAAATGTCCCTAGGGAAACCACCTCGCAGTACGGTATCGTCGAAGCGATGGTGCTGAAGGATGGCATCCATAAGGTCAATAGCATTGTGGAAAAGCCGCAGCCTGAAGTGGCGCCTTCAACGTTGGGCGTTGTCGGACGCTACTTGCTGTCGCACCGCATTTTCGAGCATCTTGAAAAGACTCGTCCTGGCGCGGGCGGGGAAATCCAGTTGACCGACGGCATTGCCTCGCTGTTGCTGCAAGAACAAGTTCTGGCCTATGAATTCGAGGGTGTGCGCTACGACTGCGGTAGCAAATTGGGCTATCTCAAAGCTACCGTGGAGCACGCTTTGAAGCACCCTGAGGTGCGCGACGAATTCCGCGCTTACCTCGCCGCTTTATCGCTTTAAGGAGCTATGATGTTTTCCAGTTCGGAAGCTTGGTCGGTACTCGATTCGGCAGAGGAAGTTTGTTCGGCGCCCGAGGTTGAGCAGGCGCTTGGGCGTGTGGCGTCTGAAATTACGAATAGCTTGGGCGATGCTTATCCCCTAATCTTGAGCGTCATGGGCGGCGCGGTGATTTTTACCGGAAAATTGTTGCCCTTGCTGCGCTTTCCGCTGGATTTCGATTACATTCATGCGTCACGGTACGGCAATGCAACTCAAGGAACGACGCTCGAATGGAAAGTAATGCCGAAGGAAAACGTCAAAGACCGGGTCGTCTTGGTTTTGGACGACATTCTGGATGAAGGCCACACTTTAGCGGCGATTCGTGAAAAAGTAATGGGGATGGGCGCGCGCTCATTTCACTGCGCGGTGTTTGCCGATAAGAAAATTGCCTCTGCCAAGCCGATTCAAGCCGACTTTGTCGGCCTTAGTCTGCCGGATCGCTATGTGTTCGGGTTTGGTATGGACGTGAAGGGCGCTTGGCGCAACTTGCCGGCCATTTATGCGCTCAAGTAAAACATCGATAAATAATCACAAGGCATTGTAATGTTAGCAATTATAGGTGGAAGTGGACTCAGTCAGTTAGCTAATTTCGAAATTACCCGGCGGCAAGTAATCCGTACCCCGTATGGCGAGCCATCCGGGGCGTTGACCTTCGGTAAAATCAAAAATCACGAGGTGATTTTTTTGGCGCGCCACGGTTACGGCCATACTTTAGCGCCCCACGAGATCAACTATCGAGCCAATATGTGGGCTTTGCAGGCCCAGGGCGTGGTCGACGTGGTATCGGTCGCTTCGGTAGGCGGTATTTCGGAGGAGCATGGCCCCGGTAGCATTTTTATCCCCGATCAGATCATCGATTATACGCACGGGCGCAAGGCGACATACTTCGAGGGGAGCGAGGCGCCGGTTACCCATGTCGACTTTACCGATCCTTACTGTGAAAAAATGCGTCAGCGCTGCATGAAGGCAACGCTGGTATCCGGCGAAACCTATGTCGACGGGGGAGTCTATGCCGCCGTGCAAGGGCCGCGCCTGGAAAGTAGGGCGGAAATAAACAAGTTTGAGCGTGATGGCGCAAATTTGGTTGGCATGACGGGCATGCCGGAGGCTTCTTTAGCCAGAGAATTGGATTTATGCTACGCGGCGATTGCGGTTGTCGTGAACTATGCCGCGGGACGAGGTAGTAGCGGCAATGGCATACAATTCAATGAGCTAAGCGATGTTATCGATAAATCGATGAGTCGAGTGCGACTGATTCTTGAGCATCTCGTGGAAATTAATGACGATTAGGACTGTTTTGAAAATGGGCGCACCTCGATTACTCGAGCGTGCTCAACCGGTTGAGACATTCGACACGCCGGAGTTGCACGCATTATTGCAGGATATGCGTGAAACCATGGTGGCTTACAAGGGCGTCGGTCTGGCGGCGCCTCAAATCGATGTCGGCTTGCAGGCGCTTATATTTGAGGTGAGTTCCAATCCCCGTTATCCCGATGCCGAGGATATACCCTATACCGTTTTACTTAATCCGGTCTTGACGCCGCTAAGCGAAGAGATGGCGGAAGCTTGGGAGGGCTGCTTGTCGGTTCCCGGGATGCGAGGGCTGGTGCCGCGTTATTTGCATTTGCGCTACCAGGGCTACGATCAGTTCGGTAATCGAATCGATCGGACGGTGAGTGGGTTCCATGCCCGTGTCGTGCAGCACGAAACCGATCATTTGTTGGGTTGTTTGTATCCAGTG
>JAIOJO010000223.1 GCA_019911985.1 Sulfuricellaceae bacterium
CTCCGCGATGGTCAGCAGGTCCAAAACGTATCGGCGCCCCCCTTGGCGCAGCACCATGGCCGCAGCATCGCGCTCCTCGTGCGTCCCAATTCCAACAAAGAGCGTAGCCTCCTTGAACGGCCACTCTAACAGTAGCGTAACGGGGTCCGACCCTAACGCCTTGGCGAGCATAGAGATGGGAAAACGGTGTTGCTCGTAGTTTGCGAAAGTTCTGAGGACGTGTTCCTTACGTTGCTGGGCTGACTTAAGCAGCACGTCGAAGTCCAGTTCACCACCCTCCTTGACAATACGAACGCTCCACAGCGGGCCTGCGGGAACGGCAGCGGCAGCCACCTGCTCATGTGCTTTGTGGGCCACGAAGCCGTAGAGGCTCCCAAGATTAATGACTTCAACCTCTTGGTCACAAAAATTCCAGGCCAGCGTCACCTTGTCCCCCACCTTCAGCCCTTGCAGGTTTTTTGCCATCTCTGAGTCTGGCGAAATCAACTCTGGCCAGCCGCCGGTTCCATTTGTGGTCTCGATGTCAATCGCAATGATGCGGGTTTCTGCAGCTCTGCGTAGGTAAACGACGGTACCTGGCCCAGCCTCTGCCGGAGGCTCCAGTTCCGGAATCCGCTGGCCCAGCAGAACTTGACCCAGGTAAAAACTGGCGGTTTGCGTGCTCCCGGGATTGCTTCGATAGAGCCGGTACAACCGAGCTATAGCCAAGCCAGTCAGGCCACGCTTGTCTTGATACTTCGAAAACTCGAATTCGTTCTTCGGCGGAGAATTATTGAAGCGGGGGTCGCTGGCCAGATAGGCAGTTAGGGTGGCATTGTCGCCGGTCCGGTACAGCGCGCCGACGTAGCCCAAGGCAATACCTGAATCGTCAGGGTATTGTTCGATCTCCAGTGCGAGCAGGTCCCGCATGCGAGGCCAATCACCCATTCGACGCGCAAGGTTTGCTTCGATTCGACGAAAGTGTGGTAGGGTCTGAACATCAGGTGCCAACTGATCGAGCATGTCCCGAGCCCGGCGCCGTTGGTCGCTCTCGACAAGGCAGATGAGCATTCGTAGCGTGATATCATCATTGCCCGGGACATTCACGAGCCGGGCATACAAGGAACCAGCGTCGCGGAACTGTTGCAAGTCAAAAAACAAATCGGCAACCTGAAGCACATCAAGCGATGAGGCGCTGTCTGCAAGATGCGCGACACAGGTCAACGCCTCCTGCATGGCCTCGGTTTTCTGTCCTAGATGTCGCAACATCTGACCCAGCATAACCCGTGCAAGAACGTGCTCTGGGTGCTCTTGGAGGTAGGCCTCAGCGGCACTGACAGCCTTGGTTCTACCCCCTGCCATCCAGTGCGCATGCATAGAGAGCACACGCAACTCCTGCAACCTTTGCGGCTCCAACCCGGACGTTTCCGCAGCCACCATGACCTCAGCGTGCCAAGCCAGCGCCCCGCGGTTGGCTGAGACTTCCGCGAGGATACCGAGTACTGGCGGTGGAAGCTCATTCAGGCGGGCGTCGGTGAGAGCATGAATCGCCGCAACGTCATCGTGCTCGTCGAGTTCGTTCAGCCTGAGTCGCAAAAGCCCCTCTGATAGCGGATGCCGCACCAGCGAATGCTTGGCCAGGCTACGAGCACGGTCCTTGAGGCCCAGCAGCATTAACGATACGGCCACATTGTTCGTGACCTCGAGCGAGATGTAGTCGGATTGAATCGCAGGTAGCACCTGCTCGAGCGGTTCCAGCCGCTGTATAGCGTCGAAAAGTGCTCCTCGCTGCTCGGCCGTCAACCGCCCGTGGTGTGCCAACACTGGGTCGAGTGCGGCCCAAGAGAGCGCGTCGGCCAAGTAAGCCCGCTTCACGTCGAACAATCCGTCATCCGACGCCATACAGCGCTGTAACAATTCGAGGGCACCCGGATAGTCTCCCCGCGCGTCCCTAAGATGGGCTCGCGTAAATAGGAGGTCTGACGTGTCCCAAAGTCCTTCTGGGAGGTCCCTGTCTGGCTCTGCCTCGCCCAGAAGTTGGCGCGCATTGAGCTTTAGCGACCATAAGGAAGCGCTCCCTGGAAACTTGCCAAGACTCTCCTCGCAAGCTGTCAGCGCGTCAGCGGGTTCTTTCTTGAGCAACAAAGCAAGTGCCCGATTGGCATGCGCCTTCTCCTGATCCGAGGCCAGTTGGAACGCCTCAATAAATTCTGTTGCTGCCTCGTCATAACGTCCTTCCAGTAGGGCGACCGCAGCGTGATTAGTGTGCCACCGAAAGCACGAGAACAGGTCCTTAAACTGCTCCGGATCACCTAGTGCCTCAAGCAAGCTCAGCGCCTCACGGCTTTTACCTTCTCGCAACCGGTCCCGGATGAAGTCGAGGCTAGTGACAACACGTGGGTCTGCTTCATCTCCTCGCGCTGCCAGTGTGGCATCCCGCTGCAGGAGGGCTCCGACCTGTTCGAGTAGCTTATTCTGTTTGTCGAGGCAGGTCGTCTGAAACTGGCGGTTGGTTTCGCGGTCGCTCTGGTACAGAGTCAGGTGCGTGCTGGCTGACTCCTTGATCTCGATAATTGTTGAGCCAGGAAAGCCGGGAATGTATGCCCGCCCAATCTCCGGACAAAGCTGAATGTGGCCGGAGAGCTCCCCCCAAAAATCAACCGATACGGTGAACTTACCGACCCTCCGCCGCTGCGCACTTAGTTCGTGGACTGCATTGACGAGCTTCGACTTGCTTGGAGCGCTTGTTGCAAACAGCAGGTGTTCAATATCAATGTTGGCATCGTCGGCCTTCTTGATGTCATCAGTGACCGTGGAAAGTGTGAAGTTCTTCTTGATGTAGTGCTTGCACTGCACCCCGACAGACTTCCTGCCGTCATGCCCAAGGATGTCCACACCGAATTGCGCTTGTCCGGGTCCGCCCATGCGTACACAACCAGTGTCGTTCCACATGCGCCGATACAACGCATGACACATAGCTTCAAATTCTTCAGCAGTTTCGGGTCGTGCGAGTTCGTTGCCGATGCCCACCTCAACCCCTCAAAGCCCGCTGGACTCGCATTGCTCTGAATGCACTGGAGGCAGAAATCAGTTCTAAAGAAAAGACGCTAGTCACTTTAGGGGGTACCCGATAAATGTTATGAGTTCTGAGTTTATCAGAAAGCAATTCATGCCCTGCGCATTCATTTTTTCGTCAGTAGAGAGCTTCCTTCGGAGGTTTTTTTAGCAAATGTCCTTAGTATCTCAATGACTGCTCTGCGGCATTTTCTGAACAGTTGACCACGATGGCACGACCGTCAGGAACTGGCACAACTAAGACACTCGCGTATTTTCAAATCAACACAAATGCAAATTTTGTGTCATCCAGTACGTGCTGAATCAACCACGGATTACACAGATAATTGCCGCCGTTAATTTTGGCGTACTTGCTCGCCGCAATATTCTTTGGGCGTCAGAATGGGGATGCCCCGATAGGGGTTCAATGTGAGCAGGTCATCGTCGCTTGACACCAACACATCGGCCGAACAAGACAGGGCCAGCGCCAGAAACTTGTTGTCGCGAGGATCGCGGCAGGGTTGCGGCAAGGCCGTTTCATCGGCCTCTGAAACGGGGAACAGGCGTGCATGGCGGCGATACAGAACCAGGAAATCTCCCCTGGTTTCACGATCCAGATAGCGATCGAACTTCTCCCGCATCAACACCTGCTCCAGCTCGGCCAGCGTGGCGGGAGAGGCGCACAACGCAGCACTGGCTACAGCCGCCAAAAAAGCCTGTCTGGGCACGGATTGCGGACACAATACCGCGCCGATCAGTGTGCTGGTATCCAGCACTACCCGTTTAGCGAAGCTCATGCACCAGCCGGTTGATGTCGGTATCGGTCAGCTTGGCCGCATCCGTGCTCAACTTCACATCAGCTCGCGCGAAAAACGCTTCGAAATCCGCCACTGCCTGCTCGCGCTGGCGGCGAATAACCAGCAAATCCTTCATGTCCTCCGGCGACAACAGAAACGCTACCGTGCGCCCGCGCCGTGTAATCGTGACCGGTTCGCGCTGAGCGCTGTCCAGCAACTCTCCAAAACGGTTCTGGGCTTCCACCGAGGTAACAGTCTTCATGACAAGCGCTCCTTTTAACTAGCTAGTTTGTACAGTATAGCTATATTGATGAGTTTGCCAATGGCGTTATTAACGCCCGCCATGTAGCCGGCGACGCAGGCATTCCCGCTTACTCAAGCGCCCGCCCTTCCCCCGCCTCCTCGACTGTCCGTCCGTCGCGGATATGGTAGATGCGCTTGAAGGTAGGAATGATTTTCTCGTCGTGGGTTACGACGATGATGGCGGTCCGGTAGAGGCTGGCCATCCGGTTGAGAATGCGCATCACGGCCAGCGCCCGCTCGCTGTCGAGCGGCGCGGTGGGTTCGTCGGCCAGGATCACCGGCGGCCGGTTGGCGAGCGCGCGGGCAATCGATACGCGCTGCTGCTCGCCGCCGGAAAGCTCGGCGGTTTCCGCCCGCGCCCGATGCGCCACGTCCAGCGCCTGCAACAGCTCCAGCGCCCGTGCGCGGGCCTCGGCGTTGGGACGCCCCGCCAGCATGGGCAGCAAGGCCACGTTGTCGGTCGCGTCGAGGAAGGGGATCAGATACGGTGCCTGGAAAATGAAGCCGATGCGATCCCGACGCAACGCCCGCAAGTCGGAAATTTTCCAGCCGTCGTCGTAAATGACCTCGCCGCCCAGCGTCATGCGGCCACATGTCGGCTCGATCACGGCCCCCAGGCATTTGAGCAGGGTGGTCTTGCCGGAGCCGCTGGGCCCGATCAGGCCGACCACTTCGCCGGGAGCGACGCTCATGTTCACCTCCTTGAGCGCGTCGACGGCGGTTTCGCCCGCGCCGTAACGCTTGCTCAAACCTTCGATGTGGATGCCGACGCCTTGGTCCATCCTAGCCTCCGATCGCGGCGGCCGGATCGACCTTCAACGCGGCGCGGATCGCCAGCGTGCTGGCGAGCGCGCATACCGCCATGACGATGGCGAAGCCGCGCACGGTATCCTCGGGCAGCAGCAATACGTATTTCGGGAAGGCCGGCCCCCAGATCGTGGCGGCAATCTTGCCCACGGCGAAACCGATAATCCCCAGCCCCAGCGCCTGTTGCAGGATCATGCCGACGATGGTGCGGTTGCGGGTGCCGATCAGCTTCAGCACCGCGATCTCCCGGATTTTCCCCAAGGTCATGGTGTAGATGATGAAGGCCACGATGGCCGCGCTGACGACGGTCAGGATCACCAGGAACATGCC
>JAIOJO010000224.1 GCA_019911985.1 Sulfuricellaceae bacterium
GAAGAAATCCGAGCCGGACGACACTTGCACCGAAGCCCCTTGGTGACGGCTTGCGTCGAAGACTATTTGGCGGGGAAGCGCTACCCATTGGATCTGATCACGCACTTTTGATCGCCATGCGCTGCGGAGTTTTTTTGCTGACTTTGCTGGCTTCGCCGGCCTGCGCCGACCAGATTAGCATTTGCTACAATTACGGTTGCGCTGCGCATGCGCCGGTCGTCTTTGCCGGACGCGCCTTGCATTCAATTCAAGCGCTGTTTCACCGCCTGCCGGACGCGGCCGCCGAGCGCCAGGCGATAGCCGAGTCTATCGGCCTGTTCGAGACGATCAGCGGCGAGCAAACGCCCACTTGGCGCGACAAGGGAGGCGACGAAAACGACGACGGAATTGACGGACGCATGGATTGCATCGACCATGCCACCAACACCACGGCCTATTTGAAGCTGCTGGAGAAACACGGCTGGCTACGCTTTCACCGCGTGCTGGACCCCGTCAAGCGCGCACCCTATTGGGTCAACGTGCATTGGGCAGCGCGCATCGTCGAAGTCGCCACGCAGCAGGACTACATCGTCGATGCCTGGTTTTTCGATAGCGGCCACCCGGCGGCAATTTTCACCCTACAGGACTGGATGGCTGGAGCACACCCTCATGAATAAGAAAAAAATCGTCGTCGGCATGTCCGGCGGAGTGGATTCTTCCGTTGCGGCCTTGCTGTTGAAACAGCAAGGCTATGAAGTACTGGGCTTGTTCATGAAGAACTGGGAAGACGACGATACGGAAGACGGCTATTGCCCCGCCAAGCAAGACTTCATGGATGCACTGGCGGTAGCCGAAAAAATCGGCATCGAACTGGAGGGCGTCAACTTTGCCGCCGAATACAAGGAACGGGTTTTCAGCCTTTTCCTGCAGGAATACCAGGCCGGACGAACCCCCAACCCCGATGTGCTATGCAATGCGGAGATCAAATTTCGCGCCTTCCTCGACCACGCCATTTCCTTAGGCGCCGATGCGATCGCCACCGGCCACTACGCCCAGGTACGCGAACGCGACGGAGCGTTCCAACTGCTCAAGGCGGAAGACGGCGGCAAAGACCAGAGCTACTTTCTTTATCGCCTCAACCAGCAACAGCTTGCGAAAACGCTTTTTCCCCTGGGCGATCTGTACAAGCGCGAGGTACGTGAAATCGCCCAGCGCGCGGGCTTGGCCAATTTCGCAAAAAAAGACAGCACGGGCATTTGTTTTATCGGCGAGCGGCCGTTTCGCGAGTTTCTCAACCGTTACCTGCCCAAGCAGCCGGGCGACATGGAAACGCCCGACGGCAGGCCGGTAGGCCGCCACGACGGCTTGATGTACTACACCATCGGCCAGCGCCAGGGTTTAGGCATAGGCGGCGAAGGCGAACCCTGGTTCGTCGCCGGCAAGGACATGGCGCGCAATGTACTCATTGTCGTGCAGGGCCATAATCACCCGCTGCTATTCAATTCCAGCCTCCGCGCTCAGGACTTGAACTGGATTTCAGGCACGCCGCACACGCACTGGGTTTATGCCGCCAAAACACGCTATCGCCAAGCCGATGCGGCTTGCTCCATCTCGCATTTGGATAGCAACGGCTGCGACATCGAATTCGCCCAACCGCAATGGGCGGTGACGCCAGGCCAATCGGTGGTGGTGTACGAGAGCAAGGTCTGCCTGGGGGGAGGGATTATCGTTTGAGGCTAGCGCGCCTCTGATGAGGGACGGGCATCTCACTCACTATATACGTCGTGCCTGTGACCTGTCGTGAGCACCAGGATCATCAGATTCTCGTCCTGTATATCGCAAACAATGCGGTAGCGCCATAAGCCACGCCTGTCGCCTACCAATGGCTTGTGCCGCGCGTGCGCGGATCGGCAAGCAGCGCGACTTCATCTTCTAGTCCCTTATGACCCCACTCTTTACAAAACATGAGCAGATTTGTAGCAGGCCAAAGGCCGGAATCCGGGACACCTGTGCGGGACGCTTCCCCGGATTCCGCTACGCTTCATCCAGGCTACTTATTTGCTTCCGGCTCGTCTTGCTCCTGGGTCTGCGCTCAGAGCCCCCAGCGTAGCGCCAAATTATTTACGGACAAACTCTTAAGCCGATATTCCAATTCTTTCAAGTCACGGCGAAGGTTGGCTTCGATTTCCTTGATGTCTTTTTCCAGCAGCAAGATACGTGCTTAGTGGCCATGTCTTCAATGAGTGTAGCCTGTTCGTTGGCGAAAACGTCCGCCTGCTCTTCCGTGAAGCCGACGGCCTTGAGTTTCTTGACGAAGGCGTGAGTATCGAAGGTAATGATGGACATTTAGGGGAATCTCATTCGACGAGTTGGCCTGTAGTCGCCGTGCGCAAAGACGAGGAAATAAAAAACGGGTGCCCGAAGGCACCCGTTCTTAACACGAGCTAATTCAGCTAAAAGCCAAATTAGAAATCGTGGATCATACCGAGGGAAATGCCGCTCGGATCTTGGTTTGCTACGCCGCCAGGGTTGTCGCCATGGCCGCCACCGAAAGCGCTGAATGCAGCCTTGGTGTCGTTATTGGTACGAGCGTAAGCTGCATACACCGAGGTGCGCTTGGACAGGGCGTGATCGAAGCCCAGGGAGAACAGGTTAGCACCGGTGTCGCTGGTGCTGGCCAGATCGCCAGCCTTGGTGTATTGGGCCTTGATGGTGTTGTTACCCATCTTGTATGCGCCACCCAAACCCCAAACCTTGCGGTCTGCGTTGGAAACGCCACCGATGTCGTTGGCTTTTTCATATTTAGCGAGCAGTTTGAAATCGCCGAAAGCGTAGCTACCAGCCAAGCGCCAGGAATTTTCGTCCTGAACACCGGCTACACCGCCGTTGCTCAGATTGTGGCGCTCATAGGCCAGACCGGCGAACAAAGGACCATTCGCATATAGGCCGTTGGCAGCCCATGCATCAACGCTCTTGTCATTGGCAGCGGCAACAGGGTTGTTGGTGAGGGTAACAGCCGCAGGCAGGTTGGTAACATAAGCGACAGTGGCGTTGAAACCGTTCATGTTCGGCGTAGCGTAGGCCAACACGTTGGTGGGACGGGTGTCGAAGCCCATGGAGAAGTTGCGAGTGTCGCCAATTTGGTTGTTGAACAAGTCAACCTTGCGACCAAGAATCTTCATCGGGCTTTCCATTTTACCCAGCAACACGGCACCCCAGGTCTTACCGGTCAGGCCAGCGTAAGCCGGGCCGTTACCGAAAGCATCGCCGTTGCTGGAGGAAGCGTCGGTGTTACCCGAACCGCCCATGGACACGTAAGATTTCAGCAACCACACAGCGCTCAGGCCGTTGCCCAAGTCTTCGTTGCCGTCGAATTGGATGAAGGACGCGTTGCTGGAAACGTTCCAGTTGCGATCCAGACCGGTACCGGCGGCGTTCTTGCCATTCAGGCTGTCGAACGACATGTGCATTTCGCCGGAGATTTTAACATTGCCGCTGTCGGCCATCGCAGCAGGTGCTACGAACAAGCCGGCAACTGCCAAAGCGATCAGACTTTTTTTCATGGAATTTCCTCCAATTAGTTAATTAAACAAGCTCTGCAGAGCCATGTCCTTGGGGACGCCTTTATTATGTCCGAGGCACCTTTGATTACCAAGGATTGGCGCGAGGAATGTGGTTCTTTTCGCACGACAAACGGTTTTATGTTGTTTTTTTGCAACATCGCCTGAATCGGCTCAAGGCCGTTTTGCCTACGCCTTGCCGCTCATCATTGGCCGCACCCATTACGTTTGAAGCCGATTCAGTAAATTCTTAAGGCAGCCTCTCCCTAAGTCAGCGCGCCATGGCAATGTTTGTATTTCTTGCCAGAACCGCAAGGACACGGGTCGTTGCGGCCGACCTTGTCGCCGCTGCGCACGACGGTTTGCGGCGGCGCCTCGTCTTCCCCTTCGGCGGTATCGAAATCGGCATGGCGGTAATGGATGTTGCTGATCGCCGCCGGTGCTTCTACCGCCTCGATATCCTCTTCGCCCCTAATCTGCACGGCCATGACGATTTGGGTGACGTCGCGCTTTACGGCTTCAAGCATATCGCCGAACAGATCGAAGGCCTCGCGCTTGTACTCCTGCTTGGGGTCCTTCTGGGCGTAACCGCGCAAATGTATGCCTTGGCGCAAATGATCCAGCGCCGCCAGATGCTCGCGCCAGTGGTTGTCCAGGCTTTGCAGCATCACGCCGCGCTCGAAATGGCGCATTACGCCCTCCCCCGCCTGCTCGCTCTTGTTTGCATACTGCCCGAGAACCGCAGCGACTATCCGGGCGCGGAGAGACGGCTCGTCCAGCTCCGGTTCCTTTTCCAGCCACTCCCGTAACGGCGCATCCGTCAACTGCCACTCCGACTGCAAGGTCTTTTCCAGGCCGGCGGTATCCCATTGCTCCTCCATGCTGCCGGGCGGAATGTGCTGACTGACGATGTTCTGGGTGACGTCTTCCAGCATGTCGCGGATGGTGTCGGATATATCCTCCGTTTCCAGCAATTCGTTGCGTTGCTGGTAGATGACGCGGCGCTGGTCGTTGGAAACGTCGTCGTATTCCAGCAATTGCTTGCGGATGTCGAAGTTGCGCGCCTCGACCTTGCGCTGGGCGTTTTCGATGGCGCGCGTCACCCACGGGTGCTCGATGGCTTCGCCGTCGGGCATTTTGAGCCGATTCATGATCGCGGCAACCCGGTCTGAAGCGAAAATCCGCAGCAGCGGGTCTTCCAAGGACAAGTAAAAACGGCTGGAACCGGGGTCGCCCTGGCGGCCGGCGCGGCCGCGCAATTGATTATCCACGCGGCGCGACTCGTGGCGCTCGGTGCCGATAATATGCAAGCCGCCCAGGGCCAGCACTTGCTCATGCACTTTCTCCCACTCGCCGCGCAAGGCAGCGGCGCGCTTCTCTTTCTCCTCCGCGGAAAGCTTGTCGTCGTTGCGTATGGCATCCAACTCGCGTTCGATACTGCCGCCGAGAACGATGTCCGTGCCGCGGCCGGCCATGTTGGTGGCGATGGTGATCGCCTTGGGCTGACCCGCCTGGGCGACGATTTCCGCTTCGCGGGCGTGCTGCTTGGCGTTCAAGACCTCATGCTTCAGCTTCACCTTATCCAGCAGATTGGAAAGATATTCCGAGGTTTCGATCGAAGTGGTACCCACCAGTACCGGCTGCCCGCGCTCGACGCACTGCTGGATGTCATCGATCACCGCCTGGTATTTCTCTCGGGCGGTGCGGAACACCTGGTCCATGCGATCCTCGCGGATCATCGCACGGTGGGTCGGAATCACCACGGTTTCCAAGCCGTAAATTTGCTGGAACTCGAAGGCTTCGGTATCGGCCGTTCCGGTCATGCCGCCCATTTTTCCGTACATGCGGAAGTAATTCTGGAAGGTGATGGACGCCAAGGTCTGATTTTCCTTCTGGATAACCACCCCTTCCTTAGCCTCCACGGCCTGATGCAAGCCGTCCGACCAGCGCCGGCCCGACATCATGCGGCCGGTGAACTCATCGACGATGACCACCTCGCCGTCCTGCACCACGTAATGCTGGTCGCGATGGTACAGGGCATGAGCGCGCAAAGCCGCGTAGACATGGTGCATCAGGCGGATATTGGCGGCATCGTAAAGACTGCCGCCTTCCGGCAGCAAGCCGGCTTGACTCAGCAGTTGCTCCGCCCTTTCGTGCCCTTCTTCGGTGAGCAGCACTTGGCGAGCCTTTTCGTCCAGGCTGTAATCGCCGGGGCCGTCTTCTTCTTCCTGCTTCACCAGCTTAGGCGGGAGTTCGTTAATCCGGTAGTAAAGATCGATATTGTCGTCGGCCTGGCCGGAAATAATCAGCGGCGTGCGCGCCTCGTCGATCAGGATCGAGTCCACCTCGTCGACGATCGCGTAGCTCAAGCCGCGCTGCACTCGCTCCGTCGGTTCGTACACCATGTTGTCGCGCAAATAATCGAAGCCGAATTCGTTGTTGGTGCCATAGGTAATATCGGCGGCATAAGCCTCGTGTTTTTCCTCGTGCTCCATGCGCGACAAATTGACGCCCACGCTCAATCCCAGAAAGCGGTGCAAACGCCCCATCCATTCGGCGTCGCGGCTTGCCAGGTAATCGTTGACGGTGATGACGTGCACGCCTTTGCCGGAAATGGCGTTGAGGTAAGCCGGCAGGGTCGCGACCAGGGTTTTGCCCTCGCCGGTACGCATTTCGGCGATCTTGCCGTAGTGCAGCACCATGCCGCCGATCAGTTGCACATCGAAGTGGCGCATATTAAGCACGCGCTTACCGGCTTCGCGAACCACCGCGAACGCTTCGGGCAGCAGATCGTCGAGGGATTCGCCGTTCCTATGGCGCTGACGGAACTCGTCGGTTTTAGCGCGCAACTCGGCATCGCTGAGCGCGAGCATTTGCGGCTCCAGTGCGTTGATGGCGTGCACGGCCTGCCGGTATTGCTTAACCAGCCGCTCGTTGCGGCTACCGAAAATACTTTTTAACAGTCGGGAAATCATAAGGGAGGAGGCGGCTTTAGTAGTTGGAATTAATTCGGCACCTCTGGTTTTGGACAGGGTGCGGCTCTATTTTAGACAGACGGCATTCCTGAAATGGCTTCAGCCGTTCATGCCGAGGTAACGCGCCGGGTTTTGCGGCACGCCATTGTAACGCACTTCAAAGTGCAGATGCGGACCGGTGGAACGCCCGGTATTTCCGACTTCGGCTATTTCCTGGCCGCGCAGCACCACATCGCCTTCTTTCGTCAAAACCTTTGAGATGTGCCCATAGCGCGTTACCAAACCGTTGCCATGATCGATTTCGACGAGATTGCCATAGCCCGTAGACGGTCCGGCGTGAGTCACCACTCCGCCGGCAGCGGCGTAAATCGGCGTTCCCACTTCGGACATGAAATCCACGCCTTCGTGAAAGGCGTTTTTACCGGTAAAGGGATCGACGCGCCAACCGAAATTGGAGGAATACCAGCCGGTCTCAACCGGCCGCGATGTAGGCAGCGCGGCCTTGCTCAAGCTTTTCTGCATCAGCACCGCTTCCATCACGCTGAGCTGGTC
The DNA here is from genome assembly GCA_019911985.1 of Sulfuricellaceae bacterium. Classification (GTDB taxonomy): domain Bacteria; phylum Pseudomonadota; class Gammaproteobacteria; order Burkholderiales; family UBA9220; genus JAIOJO01. The sequence continues at coordinate 7,067 of JAIOJO010000224.1, forward strand.
GCCCTGATTATCCAGTTGGTGGGATAAGTCGCCGATCATTTTCTCCAACTCGCTGCGCTTCAAATCCCGCGAAGGGATAGAGGAAACGGCTCCGCCGCGAGCCGGCGGCTTATCGAACTGAAATTCCTGCTTGCTGATTCCGGCCATGTTCGCCAAACGGTCGCCCAGAGCCTCCAAGCGCAAGACCTGCGCCTGCATTTGGCCGACGCGCACGGCCATGGTGCTCAAATTCGTTTGCAGGTAGGCATGGCCTTTTTCCAGTTGATCCTGCTGGGCGCTCAATACCAAGGACTTGATGTAGGGACTATCGATATCCGCCGCGTGATGCAGCGCCAGATAAAACAAGGCGGCGGCCAAGATTACCGGCGTTATCAGCCATGCCGCCAGCAACAAGCTCAACTGCCGTGTCCCGAGCGCAACGGTTTTCGGGTTTGCCAAGCGATCGGAAACAAGAATAATATTCAAGAACTCTCCCTTGAGATTTCCGGTAATGCCAACACAAAAACTACGTCATTATTTTGATTTTTCGCCCAAGCTGCATACCTGGATTCAACAAGCCGATTATTTAAGATCGCTTCAGCAGGTACTTTTGAGCGAACTGCCTGCCGCTTTGCAACCGAGTTGCCGCGTCGGCTCGTTCGCCAGCGACGGCATCCTGACCATTTATGCCGCGAATGGGGCCGTGGCTTCCAAGCTTCGCCTGCAAGCACCCAGCCTGCTAGCCAAACTGAAGATTTTGCGTGCCGAGGTTACTGCAATCCGCATTGAAGTGCAAGTTTCGCCGCCGCAAAAGCCGCCGCAAGGACCCAAGCGCGCCCGCCTCGGCGAGGCGGGCGTGGCGGAGTTTAAAACCCTGGCCGACCAGTTGGAGGAAAGCCCGCTCAAGCGGGTACTGCTGAGGTTAGTGCGGCACGGCGAGGCCGCCTTGCACCCGGCCATAGGCCCGCAGCCCGACGGCGAAGACACGCAGAAAAGCAAGCGCTAGGCGGCTTGCGTTTGAAAGCGAGCGAGTCCCGCCGGGGCGTCGGACGCATTCTCGAAACTCACGTACTCCCAGGCGCTCGCGTCTTGCAGCAAAGCCCGCAGCAATTGGTTGTTCAAGGCATGCCCCGACTTATGGCCGGTGTATAGGCCGAGCAGCGGATGGCCGAGCAGGTACAGATCGCCGATGGCGTCGAGCACCTTGTGGCGCACGAACTCATCCTCGTAGCGCAGGCCGTCGCTGTTGAGGATACGGAATTCGTCCATCACGATGGCGTTATCCATGCTGCCGCCCAGCGCCAGGCCGCTGGCCCGCAAGGTTTCCACGTCTTGCATGAAACCGAAGGTGCGCGCCCGGCTGACTTCGCGGATAAACGAGGTATCGGCGAAATCGATATTCACCTCGGGCCAGGTTTTCGCCATGGCCGGATGGTCGAAAGCGATGGTGAATTTAAGCCGGTATCCGTTATAGGGCTCGAAGCTCGCCCATTTATCGCCGGATTCGACCCGCACCGCTTTCTTGATGCGGATGAAACGCTTCGCCGCACCCTGCTCCTCGATTCCGGCCGATTGCAGCAGGAACACGAAAGGCGAGGCGGAACCGTCCATAATCGGCACTTCCATCGCCGTCAAGTCGACATGGGCATTGTCGATGCCCAGCCCGGCGAAGGCCGACATCAAGTGCTCCACCGTTCCCACGCGCACGTCGCCCAAGACCAAGGTGGACGACATGCGGGTATCGCCGACGTTTTCCGCCGTGGCCCTGATCGAAACGGGCTCGGGCAAATCGATCCGATGAAACACGATGCCGGTATCGACCGCGGCGGGACGCAGAGTCATCTCCACTTTTTTCCCGCTATGCAGGCCGAGCCCGGTGGCGCGGATGCTGTTTTTCAAGCTACGTTGTCTCAACATGGGACGCTACCCATTGAATTATCCCGTTTTTTAGAGCGCACGATTCTATCACGGCAACAGGCCGCACTCCTAGTGTCCGCCGCCAACCCAGCCTAGCGGCGCCGCACAGGCCGGCTCGCCGGGCGGCTTAGTCGGCTTGTTTGCGCAAGAAAGCCGGGATATCCAGCATTTCCATGCCCGATTGCTTCAAGGCCTCCACCTGGACATCGCGACGGCGGCGCATCACGGCCGGCTGGTCCAACTCGGCGTAATCCACTTCCATCGGCGCATTGTCGGTGCCGGTACGCACTATCGTCAGCGGCTGGTTTTGCTGGCGCGGCGATCCGCCGCCCAATCCGGTCGCCACGATCGTCACCCGCAAATGCTCGCCCATGTTGTCGTCGATGACCGTGCCGACGATCACCGTCGCGTCTTCCGCCGCGAACGCCTTGATGGTGTTCATTGCGTCGTGCACTTCCTTCATCTTGATCCCCGCTCCGGCCGTGATGTTCACCAGAACGCCCCGCGCGCCGGACAGGTTGACATCTTCCAGCAAGGGGCTGGATACCGCCTGTTGCGCCGCAATGGAAGCGCGGTCGAGACCTTCCGCGCTGGCCGAACCCATCATCGCCATGCCCATTTCCGACATCACGGTGCGCACGTCGGCAAAGTCCACGTTGACCAAACCGGGGCACTTGATAACTTCGGCAATGCCGGCCACCGCGCCGTGCAACACGTCGTTGGCCGCCCTGAAGGCATCCAGCATGGATACGTCGTCGCCCAAAACCTGCATCAGCTTGTCGTTAGGAATAACGATCAGCGAATCCACGTTCTTGGACAAGGACTCCAAACCGGCCTGAGCGGCCTTCATGCGCTTGCCTTCGAAGCTAAACGGCTTGGTCACCACGGCCACCGTCAAAATGCCCATTTCCTTCGCCACTTCGGCCACGACCGGCGCAGCGCCGGTGCCGGTACCGCCGCCCATGCCCGCCGTGATGAACAGCATGTCGCAGCCCCGGATCGCTTCGGCGATGCGTTCGCGGTCTTCCATCGCGGCTTCGCGCCCGACACTGGGATTGGCTCCCGCGCCCAAGCCCTTGGTGATGTCCTTGCCGATCTGCAATTGCACGTCGGCGCGGCTTTTGTTCAGCGCCTGGGCATCGGTATTGGCGCAAATGAACTCCACTCCGCTGACGCCGTTGTCTATCATGTGATCCACGGCATTGCTGCCGCAACCGCCCACGCCGATAACCTTGATTACCGCGTCCTGACTCAGTTCTTCCATGACTTCAAACATACACCCTCCTTATTTCGTACCCAAAAGATTAATGTGTTAAACCCGTACAGCCTTGCGTCCATCACTGCCGCCCTACACCCTAGAAATTTCCCTGAAACCAGCTTTTCATTTTCTCCAGCAATTGAGATACCGACCCTGACTGCGCGCGCACCTGCTGATGGCGCTGATGCTGCTCAAAGCCCGCCAGCAACAAGCCGACGCCGGTGGCGAAGCGCGGATTGCGCACCACTTCGGCCAAGCCGCCGACGTATTGCGGCATGCCCAAGCGCACCGGCATGTGGAACACCTCCTCGCCCAGTTCCACCATGCCCGGCATGGAACTGCTGCCGCCGGTAATCACGATGCCCGACGACATCAAGTCCTCGAAACCGCTACGGCGCAGTTCCGCCTGTATCAAGGAATACAACTCCTCCACTCGCGGCTCGATGACTTCCGCTAAAGTCTGGCGCGACAATTTGCGCGCACTGCGCTCGCCCACGCCCGGCACCTCCACCTCTTCCGTGGTGTCGGCCAACTGGCGCAACGCGCAGCCGTAAGCGCGCTTGATGTCCTCGGCATCCTTGGTGGGCGTGCGCAAGGCCATCGCGATGTCGTTGGTGATTTGATCGCCGGCGATGGGAATCACCGCGGTATGACGGATGGCCCCGTCGGTGAACACGGCGATGTCGGTCGTCCCGCCGCCGATGTCCACCAGGCATACGCCCAAGTCTTTTTCGTCCTCGGACAGCACCGCCATGCTCGATGCCAACGGCTGCAGGATCAGATCGCTGACTTCCAGGCCGCAGCGCCGCACGCACTTGATGATGTTCTGCGCCGCGCTCACCGCGCCGGTTACGATGTGCACTTTCACTTCCAGCCGCACGCCGCTCATGCCCAGCGGCTCCCGCACGTCTTCCTGGCCGTCGATGATGAATTCCTGGGTGAGGATGTGGAGGATTTGCTGGTCCATCGGAATATTCACCGCCCGCGCCGTTTCGATCACGCGATCGACGTCGGCCTGGTTCACTTCCTTATCCTTGATCGCCACCATGCCGTGCGAATTGAGGCTTTTGATATGGCTGCCGGCAATGCCGGTATAGACCTGGCGAATTTTGCAATCCGCCATCAGCTCCGCCTCTTCTAGCGCTCTCTGGATGGCGTTCACCGTCGATTCGATATTCACGACCACACCCTTTTTCAGGCCGCGCGACGGATGCTGCCCCATGCCGATAATTTCCATCCGGCCTTCCGGCAGCACCTCGGCGACTATCGCCACGATCTTCGATGTGCCGATATCCAGCCCAACTATCAGATCCTTTTGATCCTTCATCTTTTTTTCCCGTTATTCATCCCATCGTCCCCGGCCCGATTGCTCAGGCCGCCTTTTTTTCCGGCGCGGGGCCCGCCCCGGCGCGCGTACTCAACCCGGTCACCCGCACCGCAAAGCCGTTGGCGTAACGCAAATCCACGTATGTCAGCGGCCCGGCAAAGCGTTCCGTCAAATTCCGGTAGGCCCCGACAAATCGCGCCAAGCGCAAGGGCACTTGCTCCCTTCCCGCTTCCGCGACCAAACCGTTCTTAAACCGCAACTGCCAGGCGCGGCGCGAGTTCATCGCCAATTGGCCGATGACCAAGCCGGCCGGCGCCACGATCCGGCTCAAATCCTGATAGTTGCGCGCCATCTCCTCCATGCTATCGGCCGGGCCGACGAATACCGGCAAGTCCCCATCCTGCGCGCCGTCGAACAGTTCGCCATGGGTATCCACCAAAGCCATGTTGCCCCAGCGCGCCAGCGCCACATGTTCCTCCAGCGTAACCTCCAACAAATCCGGCCACTTGCGCCGCACATTCACCTTGCGCACCCAAGGCAGTTTTTCGAATGCCTGGCGGGTGCGTTTCAAATCCAGCGTGAAAAAATTTCCTGTCAGCTCACGGTTCACGATGTATTGCACCTGTTCCTTGGTAATGTGCTGCAAGGAACCGTTTACCTTGATTTCCCGCAAAGGAAAGATCGGCAAATGGATCACCAGGAACAAGATGGCGTAGAGCAGCAATATCGCCGCCAAGGCGTAGAGCAAGTCCGCCAGCCACAGCATGATCTCCGGTTTATCCCACATATCGGCTCGCATTCCGCCGTCAGCCCACGCTCGCCGTACGCAGAATTCGCAACACCAATTCCTCGAAACCGATGCCCGCCTGCCGGGCCGCCATCGGCACCAGGCTATGGCCGGTCATGCCCGGCGCGGTATTCGCTTCCAGGAAGTAGTGCTTGCCCGCTTCGTCCATCAGGAAATCGACCCGACCCCAGCCGCGCCCGCCGAGCAGCTCGAATGCCCGCAGCGCTTCCGCGCGTATGGCTTGCTCCTGCGCCGCGGGCAGTCCGCAGGGGCAGAGATAGCGGGTGTCGTCGCGGAAGTATTTCGCCTGGTAGTCGTAGAACTCCGTCGCCGGTTCGATCTTGACGACCGGCAAGGTCTCCGCGCCGAGGATGCCCACCGTGTATTCGCCCCCCCCGATATTCGCCTCGGCGATCACCAAGCTGTCGTGCCGCGCCGCTTCCCGGTAAGCGGAGGCCAGCCCGCCGGCGGTTTTCACCTTGACCACGCCTATACTCGACCCTTCGCGCGCCGGCTTGACGAACAGCGGCAGCCCGAGGCGCTTCTCGACCGCCGCGAAATCGCTGTCCGCGTGCACGCGCTCGCAGGCCGGCACCGGTATCCCCGCCGCCTGCCACATCAGCTTGCTGCGCCACTTGTCCATACCCAAGGCCGACGCCAGCACGCCGCTGCCGGTATAGGGCATGCCCAGCATTTCCAAGGCGCCCTGCACGCAGCCGTCTTCGCCGTAGCGGCCGTGCAGCGCGACGAAGGCCCGCTCGAAACCGTCCCGCTTAAGCTCGGACAAATCCCTCTCCGCCGGGTCGAAAGCGTGGGCATCCACCCCCTGCTCCACCAGCGCCGCCAATACCGCGTTGCCGCTGAGCAGAGACACCTCGCGCTCGGCGGAACGTCCGCCCAGCAATACCGCTACTTTTCCGAATTCCTTCATGCTTTTTCCCCGACTATCCTGACTTCGCGCTGCAATTCGATACCGCAACGCTGCCTCACCTCTGCCTGCACCCGCTCGATCAGCGCCTCGATGTCCGCCGCCGTGGCGCCGCCGCTATTCACGATAAAATTCGCATGCTTGGCCGACACTTCCGCTCCGCCGATCTTGAGCCCTTTCAAGCCGCAGTTTTCAATCAAACGGGCGGCATAGTCGCCCGGCGGATTGCGGAACACCGACCCGGCATTGGGCTTGCTCAAGGGCTGGCTGGCGGCGCGCTGCGCCAGCAAGGCCTTGATGCGCTGCTTGGAAACCTCGCCGTCGCCCTGTTGCAACTCGAACCAAGCGGCGACGAACCACTCTTGCGGGTGATGAGGAATGGGTGATGAGGAATGGGGAAAATGCGGACACCCATCACCCATCGCCCATTCCTCATCACTCGCCCTTAAAGCCACGTGGCGATAGCCGATGTCGTAATCCGCCGCGCAGCGCTCGCGCAGCCTGCCGTCGCGGCTTATCGTCAGCACCTTCAACACGATCTGCCAGGTTTCTGCGCCGTAACATCCGGCGTTCATCGCCAGCGCGCCGCCCACCGTGCCGGGAATCCCGGCCAGAAACTCCGCCCCGGCCAGGCCGTGGCGCGCGGCAAAACGCGCCACTTTGGCGTCCGCCACGCCCGCTTCGGCGTACACCGTGCCATCGGCTTCCAGGCGCAAAGCGTTGAGCGCACCGTGCAGGCCGATCACGGTGCCCCGCAAGCCCCCGTCGCGCACCAGCAGATTGCTGCCCAGCCCGACCAAGCTCACCGGCTCGTCGGGCGCCATCGAGCGCATGAACATGGCCAGATCGTCCACGTCCGCCGGCTGGTAGTAGCGCGCCGCCGCCCCGCCCGCCTTCCATGAGGTATGGCGGCTCATCGGCTCGTTGAGCAGCAAGGTGCCGCGCGGCGCAAGCTTGTTTGTCGTGGTCATGGCGGGGCTCGTCACCTGTCCTCAGTCGATCTGGCTGGGGACTTGTCCTCAGGCGGTCTGGCTGGGGATTTAGCGCCGCTCTCCTTGTTGGCCAGCAAGCCCGGCACCAGGCCTATGCTGCCCGCACCCATGGTCAGCACCACGTCGCCATCCTGGGCGGCGTTGAGTATGCTGTCCGGCATGTCGGCGATGTCCGCCACGAATTGCGGCTCGACCTTGCCGAGTACGCGGATCGCCCGCGCCAGGCTGCGTCCGTCCGCGGCGACGATAGGCGCTTCGCCGGCCGCATAGACTTCGGCGAGCAACAGCGCGTCCACGCTCGACAGCACGGTGACGAAGTCCTCGAACAGATCGCGGGTGCGGGTATAGCGATGCGGCTGGTAGGCCAGCAACAGCCGCCGGCCGGGAAAGGCGCCGCGCGCCGCCGCCAAGGTGGCCGCCATCTCGGTAGGATGGTGGCCGTAATCGTCGATCAGCGTGAAGCTGCCGCCGGAAGCCAGCGGTATTTCGCCGTAGCGCTGGAAGCGCCGCCCCACGCCCTTGAATTCGGCCAGCGCCTTGACGATGGCGGCATCGGATGCGCCCACTTCGGTCGCCACGGCGATTGCGGCCAGCGCATTCAGCACGTTGTGCACGCCCGGCAAACTGAGCGTGATGTCCAGCGTGCTCACGTTGCCGTTCACCCGCGTTACCGTGAAGCGCATCCGGCCATGGTCGGCGCGCACGTCGCTGGCGCGGATCTTGGCGTCTTCCGACAGGCCGTAGGTCCACACCGGCTTGGTCACCAGGGGCATGATTTCGCGCACGTTGGCGTCGTCCACGCAGAGCACCGCCATGCCGTAAAAAGGCAGGCGCTGCAGGAATTCGGCGAAGGTCTGCTTGAGGCGGCCGAAATCGTGGCCGTAGGTTTCCATGTGGTCGGCGTCGATGTTCGTCACCACCGACAGCACCGGCATCAAGTGCAGGAAGGAGGCATCGGACTCGTCCGCCTCGGCCACGATGAATTCGCCGCTGCCCAGCTTGGCATTGGTACCCGCCGCTTCGAGGCGGCCGCCGATCACGTAAGTCGGGTCCATTCCCGCCTCCGCCAAGATACTGGCGATAAGCGAGGTCGTCGTAGTCTTGCCGTGGGTGCCGGCCACCGCGATTCCCTGGCGAAAACGCATCAGCTCCGCCAGCATCATCGCGCGCGGCACCACCGGGATATTG
>JAIOJO010000225.1 GCA_019911985.1 Sulfuricellaceae bacterium
GTTTCGCTGCGCGGAGAAGCGCTGCCTTGCGGTACTTTGCCAATGCCGTGGGCAATGAAATTCACCACGTCGAGGCGGCTGATTCCCTGCTGATGTAAGAAAAACGCGGCATGGGAGTCTTTTTCACCGAAAATGGCGACCAGGACATTGGCGCCCGTGACTTCCTTTTTGCCCGACGACTGGACGTGCAGGATGGCGCGCTGAACCACCCGTTGAAAACCCAGCGTCGGTTGTGTGTCGATTTCGTCGCTGCCAGCCAGGCTCGGCGTGTGCTGGCCGATATGCTCGGTCAGGGCGAGCCGCAGGGCGTCGATATTGGCGGCGCAGGCGCGCAGCACTTGCGCGGCGGAGGGATTGTCCAGCAGGGCGAGTAGCAGGTGTTCCACGGAAATAAATTCATGGCGCTGTTTGCGGGCGTCAAGAAAGGCCATATGTAGCGATACTTCAAGTTCCTGCGCAATCATTTTAATTTTCCTCTATCACGCATTGCAGCGGATGATGATGTTCCCGAGCAAAAGCGATGACCCGGTCTACCTTGGTTTCTGCGAGGTCGCGGGGATACACGCCGCAAACCGCCATTCCTTCCCTATGCACTATGAGCATCAATTGCGTTGCTTGTTCACGGCTTTTGCCAAAAAACTGTTCGAGTACGACGACGACAAATTCCATCGGTGTGTAGTCGTCGTTCAATAACATCACTTTGTACAGTGGGGGCGGTTTGATCCGGCTTTCCTGAGAATCTAAAACCGCGCTTTCCTCGTGCTTGTACGGCATTGCTTTCCTTTGTGTTCAATTTGTATTGTGACGGCATTGTCGAATTTTTCAAGAGGCGATTGCGATTTCTGCGCGAATCAATATTCCACGGGTTCCGGGTCGAGGCTGCGCCATAAATACCAGGTTGCCACGGTGCGCCAGGGCTGCCAGCGCTTGGCGATGGCGCGCATGGCCGCCGCGCCGAGCGTTTGCCCCGCATTGTAGTGTACGCTTATCGCGCGCTGCAGGCCGATGTCGTCGACGGGAAAGATATCCGGGCGCTGCAGATTGAAAATCAGGAACATTTCCGCCGTCCAGCGGCCGATGCCTCGGACGTCGCATAATTCGCATATGACCTCTTCATCGCCCATCTCCGGCCAGTGCTCGACGCGAAGGCGTCCAGCGAGAAAATGCCGCGCCAAGTCCTGAATATATTCCACCTTGCGTTGCGACAGGCCGCATGAGCGCAAAATATCGGCATTCACCCCTGCCACGGCGTGCGGGCATAGGTCTGGCAGCGCGGCCAGCACGCGCTGCCAGGCGCTTTCCGAAGCCTTCACTGAAATCTGCTGGCCGACGATGGAGCGCGCCAGCGTGGCGAATGCGTCGCCCCGGCTTTTTAGCGCGGTAGAGCCGCCGTAGCGGCCGATGATGCGGGCGAGTTCGGTATCGCGGCTAGCCAGGGCTGCACAGGCTTGGTGCCAATAGGCGGGAATCATGGCCGAGCAGCAGACGCGGCGGGATAAACTCCGGCCACTCCATCCCGGCAATGCTTGGCTGCGTTAGGCATACGTGTTCACATGATTTCCCAGCGCCGACGATGGCGGCAAGGGCTGGATTTTCTGCGCCGCCGCGGCACCAGCGGCGGCGCTGGGCGCGGCAGCCTGGGTAATGCCGGGGTTCGCCGGCTTGTCTTGCGGAGCAGCGGATGCGCCGCTGGATGTGGTGCCGGACGCGACCGGCTGAGCAAAGCGATTCGACCGCTGAACCGGGTGCGGCGCGGCGGGCAGTTGGACGTTCAGTGCGTGAGCTTGGGGGTTGTCGGAAAGGGGGCGGGTAAACATAACGGGTTGCCTATATCAAACCGGAAAGCATCGAATTCTGCCCCAAGCGATGCCGCGCAACAACCGTGCAAGTGTAAAAAATGAATTTACATTTTAAAGCGCTGATGCCCGCTCTGCCGCCGCTCAAGCCGCTTGCACGGGGATGGCGTGGCGGCGGTCGATAATGCGGTTGTGTTCGTCCACATAGACCAAGTCGGGGTGGAATTTCTGCAATTCCAGTTCGTTGTAGATGGCGTAGGTGGCGATAATCAGGATGTCGCCGGGGTTCGCCTTGTGGGCGGCGGCGCCGTTTACCGAGATGATGCCCGAATCGCGCTGGGCGCGGATCGCATAGGTGCTGAAGCGTTCGCCGTTGGTGACGTTGTAGATGTCGATTTGCTGATATTCGCGGATGTCCGCTGCTTCCAGCAGCGTCTCGTCGATGGCGCAGGAGCCCTCGTAATGGAGTTCGGCGTGCGTCACGCGGACGCGGTGCAGCTTGGATTTGAGCATGGTTCTTTGCATGGGCCGTCCACCTTGAGCTGGGAAAACAGGCGAAAAAGGGAGCTAATTATAAGTCAGCCTGCCCGGCAAATACAAACGGGCTGCAGGCAAGTCCTTGGCCCTGTTTCGGCTAGCCGATTTCCAGATTGTCGATGAGCCGCGTCTTGCCTAGCCAGGCGGCGGCCAGCGCCACCTTTTTCTCGTCGTCCGCAAGGGCGGGGGCAAGCGTAGCGGCGTTGCGCAACGACACATAGTCTACGCGCCAGCCGCGGGATTCCAGGCGCATCCGGGCCTCGTCTGCGATGGCGGCTAAGTCGCAGCCGCCGGCGGCGATTTCCTGGCGGATGCGCTGCAATTCGCGATACAGCATGGCAGCCTCGCCCCGTTCGGTCTCTGATAAGTACGCGTTGCGCGAAGACAGCGCCAGGCCGTCGGCGGCGCGCACGGTTTCGCCGGCCACGATCTCCACGGGCAAGTTGAGTTGGCGGGCCATCGCGCGGATCACGTGCAACTGCTGGTAATCTTTCTTACCGAACAGCGCGGTGTCGGCTTGCACCAGGTTGAACAGTTTCAGCACCACCGTCGCCACGCCGCGGAAATGCGTGGGGCGCGTTGCGCCGCAAAGCTCGCCGGCAATCGGCGGCGGTTCGACGAAAATGGTTTGCGTTTCGGGATAGAGTTCCGCCGCGGCCGGGGCGAAAACCACATCGGCCAATCCCTCCAGTTTTCGGCAGTCGTCGGCCAGCGTGCGCGGATAGGCGGCGAAATCCTCGCTTGGCCCGAACTGCAGCGGATTGACGAAAATACTTACCGCCACGCAGGAACCGTGTTGGCGTGCCTGACGCACCAGGTCGAGGTGGCCGTCGTGGAGATTGCCCATGGTGGGAACGAAGGCCACGCGGGCTTCGTTCCACAGGCGTTCGCGCAAGGCCGGAGCGGTCGAGAGGGTTTCCATCGGCGCGCTAGAAACAGTGCTCCGGGGCCGGGAAAGCGCCATTCTTCACGGCTTGGACATAGTCCGCCACGGCGGCTTGGATGCCGTCCGCTTCAGCCAGGAAATTTTTTACGAAACGGGCGGTTTTGCCGGGATATATGCCCAACATGTCGTGCAGCACCAAGACTTGCGCGTTGCAGTCGGGCCCGGCGCCGATGCCTATGGTGGGGACGGAGAGGCATTCCGTCACGGCCTTGGCCAAGCGGGCGGGAATCGCTTCCAGCAGCACCATGCCGGCCCCGGCTTGCTGCAGCGCCAGCGCGTCGTCGAGCAGAACGCTGGCTTGTTGTTCGGTTTTGCCTTGCACCCGGTAGCCGCCGAGCTGGTTGACCGATTGGGGCATCAGGCCGAGGTGGGCGCATACCGGGATGCCCCGCTGGCTTAAAAAGGATACGGTTTCCGCCATCACCGCACCGCCTTCCAGCTTCACCATCTGGGCACCCGCCGCCAGCAATTGGGCGGCGTTGCGCAGCGCCTGCCGAGGGCTTTCCTGGAAGCTGCCGAAGGGTAGGTCGGCCATGATGAAGGCTCGCTTCGCGCCCGCCGCCACGCAGCGGGTATGGTAGACCATGTCCGCCAGCGTGACCGGCAAGGTGGACTCCTGTCCTTGCAATACCATGCCGAGCGAGTCGCCCACCAGCAAGATGTCCACGCCGGCGTTTTCCAGCAAGGCGGCGAAGCTGGCGTCGTAGCAAGTCAGCACGGCAAGCTTCTCGCCTTGGCCGGACTTGGACTGCAAAGCGGTGAGCGTGGTGCGCATGTCAGAAGGTGTCCGCCAGGTTGAAGAATTCCCGCCCGCCGCGCATTTGGCCTATGCGTTCCAGCAGCAAGTCGAAATCCCCTGCGCGTTCGATAATGTTGAGGTTTTCGTTATTCACGATCAACAGGGGGGCCGCGTTGTAATGATAGAAGAAATCGCTGTAGCTGCTCGCCAGGCGCGCCAGATAGTTTTCGGAAATGGATTGCTCGTAGCCGATGCCGCGCTGGCGCACCCTATCCATCAACACGTCCGGCGGCGCTTGAAGGTAGATGACCAGATCGGGCGCGGGGGCCTGGGGCCGCATATGCTCGAATATTTGCCGGTACAAGGCGAGCTCGTCGTCGCTCAGATTCAGGCGAGCGAACAAGGGGTCTTTGTCGAGCAGGAAATCGGCTACCGTGGCGCGGCTGAACAGGTCCATTTGCTTGAGTTCCTGCACCTGGGCGATGCGCTGGAACAAAAAAAACAACTGCGTGGGCAGCGCGTAGTGGCGGCCATCCTGGTAAAACTTGGCGAGGAAGGGGTTGGTCTCGGCGTTTTCCAGCATCAGTTCGGATTGCAGCCGCTCCGCCAATTTCTTGGCGAGGCTGGTTTTGCCCGTGCCGATGGGGCCTTCCACCACGATATAGCGATAGCGATCGAGCGCCATGGAGATTATTCTTCCAAACGTTCCAGCTGTTGATCCGTGCAGCCGGGCAGAAAATCCGCCGCCAAGCCGCAGCCCGGTATCAGGCAATCCGGCGCGATTTCCAGCAGCGGGCGCAGCACGAAAGCGCGTTCGCGGATGCGCGGGTGGGGCACGGTCAGGCCGTCCTCGTGCATCACTTGGCCGTCGTACAGCAGCACGTCCAAGTCGAGCACGCGCGGCGCATTCGAAAAGCTGCGCACGCGGCCGCGGCGGTGTTCGATGCCGAGCAGCGCTTGGAGCAAGTCGTGCGGCGACAAGCGAGTGCGGATTTCGGCGACCGCATTGATAAAGTCGGGTTGTTCGGCAAAGCCCATGGGCGCGCTGCGGTAAAGCGAAGAGCGCGCGGCCAGGTGGGTGCCGGGCAAAGAATCGAGCTCGCGGAACGCGGCCAAAACCTGTTGGCGGGGATCGTCCAGATTGCTGCCGAGGCCGATGAAGGCGCGGTTGCCCATCTATTCTGCCGCTTCCGGGGCGGCGGCTTCGCCTGCCGGTTTGCGGCGGCGGCGCCGGCGTTTTTTCGGCCCGCCGACGGCATCCGCCACCAGCATCTGTTCCCGTGCGCCCGAGTCGGCGTGCATAAAGCTTTCCCACCAGCGCAACAGATCCATATCGAGCTCGCCGCTTTCGCAACGCAGCGCGAAAAAATCGAAGCCGGCGCGGAAGCGCGGGTGCTCCAGCAGGCGGAAGGGGCGGGCGCCGGCGCGCTGCAAGAAGCGCGGCTGCATGGCCCAAATTTCTTTCATCACCGCATCGTAACGGCGCGGTATCGCCAGTTTTTGCTCCTGCGCGCCGAGCACGCTATCCATGGCCTGGAACAAGGCAGGCATCGGATGTTCGCCGCCGGCTTGGATGCTGTTCCAGTCCGCCAGCACCTCGTGCCACAGCAGGGTGGCGAAGAGGAAGCCGGGGGAAACCGTCTTGCCCTGGGCGATGCGCTGGTCGGTGTTTTTCAGCGCGAGCGTGATGAAGCGTTCGCCGCTGGGTTGTTCCAGGATGGTGTCGAGCAGTGGCATCACCCCGTGGTGCAGGCCCTCCGCGCGCAACTGATGCACGCCGCGCAGCGCGTGGCCGGAGAGCAGGAGCTTGAGCATTTCGTCGAACAGGCGCGAATCCGGGACGTTTTGCAGCAGGCCACCCAGCTCGGCGACCGGCGCGCGGGTGGCCGGGTCGATGTGGAAATCGAAACGCGCGGCGAAGCGCACCGCGCGCAGCATGCGCACCGGGTCTTCGCGGTAGCGGGTGGCGGGATCGCCGATCATGCGCAACACGCGGTCTTTGAGGTCGGTCGCGCCATTGTGGTAATCCCAGATTTCCTCGCTGGCCGGGTCGTAGTACAAGGCGTTCACGGTGAAATCGCGGCGCACCGCGTCTTCCACTTGGCTGCCGAAGATATTGTCGCGCACGATCCGTCCGGTGACATCGGACTGGCGGTCGCTGTTTTCCACGCCGTTTTCGCAGGCGCGGAAGGTGGAAACCTCGATGGTTTCCGAGCCGCACATCACGTGCACCAGGCGGAAGCGGCGCCCGATGATGCGCGAGCGGCGGAAGAGGTTGCGCACTTCTTCCGGCGTGGCGTTGGTGGCGACATCGAAATCCTTGGGGGTTTTACCCATCAGCAAATCCCGCACCGCTCCGCCCACCACGAAGGCGGCGTAGCCCGCCTGCTGCAGCGCGCCGGTGGTTTTCAGGGCGCAGGGCGAGAGCTGGTCGCGGCTTACGCCGTGGGCTTTAAGGGGAATAATGCGCGGTTTGCCGTTTTTCGCGGCCTTGAACACACGGCGAATCAGTTTGCGTATCATTTCGGGAGGGCTGCTGCTGGAAGAAGGGGGTAGCTGGGATGGCAGCGGACAGGTCGGTCAGGCATTGTCAAAGTTGTAGCAAAGTCCATAGGGTAAGTCGCTCCACATTATACACGGCCCGCCCGCTCCGGCTATGCTGGAACGAAATAAGGGCCCAGGGGCGTCTCCAGCGTATGCAAGGCGCAGCGGTACAGCGTTTGCAGCTCGTCCCGGGTCAGCAGCGCGGACGCTTCGCCGCCGACCGCGCGGCCGCCGTCGTGCAGCAATAGGGCGTGGTCGCAGTAGCGTCCCGGCCATAAAGTATCGTGCAGCACCATCACCACGGTTTTCCCCCGCTCCCGAGCCTGCGCGCGGAATATTTCCATCACCGCGAGCTGGTGGGCGAGGTCGAGGTGTTGCAGCGGCTCGTCGAGAAAAAAATAATCGGGGTCCTGGGCCAGCACCATGGCGATGCGCACCCGCTGCCGTTCGCCGCCGGAGAGCGTATTGAGATAGCGTCCGGCGTGGCCTGCCATATCCATCGCTTGCAGGGCCAGGCGGGCGGCGATTTCGTCTTCCCCGTGCAGCCGCCCCAGGCCATGGGCATAGGGAAAGCGGCCCAGCAGTACATATTCCAGCACCGTGCCCCAGAAATTGGGTGACTCGTCCTGCAGCAGCACGCCGATTTTCCGCGCCGCCGCCTTGGCCGGTAGGCCGGAGAGGGCCAGTCCGTCGAGCTCGATCGAACCGGCGGCGGGCCGGGTCAAGCCGCTCAGGGCGTGGAGTAGGGTCGTTTTCCCGCTGCCGTTGCAGCCCAGGATGCACCAGCATTGCCCTGGGCGGAGTTCGATGTCGAGATCGCGGTACAAGCTGCGTCCGGGGACGCTCAGGCTAATCTTTTCAGCGCGCAGCATGGCGCTCCCTGGCGAGCAGGAATAACAGCGCGGGTACGCCGAGGAGGGCGGTCAGCACGCCTACCGGCAATTGCTGCGGGGCGACGGCGCTGCGCGCCAAGGTGTCGGCCAGCACCAGGAAGCTGCCGCCCAACAATACGGACAAGGGCAGCAGCCAGCGGTGGTCGGCAATGCCCAAGAGACGCAGAAAATGCGGCACGATCAGGCCGACGAAGCCGATGACGCCGCCTTCCATCACGGCGGCCGCGGTTGCCAGGGAGGCGGCGAGATAGAGGCCGAGCTGCAGCGGCCCGACTGCCACGCCCAGGGATTTCGCCTTGAGCTCCCCGACGCTGAGGACGTTGAGAGCCGGAGCCCGCCACTGCGCGTAGACGAAGGTTGCCGCCAACGCGAGCAGCGCGGCTCCGCCGTGTTCCGCCCGCGAGAGATCGCCCATCAGCCAAAACAACATGCCGCGCAAACCCTCGTTGGGCGCCAGCGACAGGAT
>JAIOJO010000226.1 GCA_019911985.1 Sulfuricellaceae bacterium
AACGCGATCCCCGTGCGACTGAATCAGAGGCTCCCTAGGGCGCTCGTGTTTGCAGCCGCACCCCTTGAGAGGGCTGTGTGACACGCCTGTAGTTCGGCGCTATCGTGCGGCGGAAACGCAGCTATTCTTGCGCCAGCATGCGCTCGATCAGTTCCTTGACGACCTTAGGCTCGAAAGGTTTGTCGCAAACCGCGGATACGCCGGTATTCTGGACCGCCGCCAAGCGGTTTTCGTCGCGTTCGCTGGACACCATCATCACCGGAACCGAACTTTGCCAGCTTTCCTTGCGGATGAACTCGACGAGCTCCTTCCCATCCATTTCCGGCATGTTGTAATCGGTAAAGACTAGGTCGAAATAATTTTCCTGGATAATTTCGACGGCATGCCGGCCGTTTTCCGCCTCCAAAATATTGCCGATGCCGAGATTTTCCAGCACGTGGCGGATAAAGGCGCGTGCGGTGCGGCTGTCGTCCACGACCAGCACGCGCAGATTTTCGATATCGATGCCATCGGACGTGAGCTTAAGCGCATTGGGGTTGAGGAAGTCGAGAGTGGTCAGTAGAGCGGTGCGCAATTGCTCGCGCTGGAAGGGCTTGGGGAGAATCGCGCAGGCACCCGCCTGGCGTATCGGATCGAGATAATGGTGCTTGGTTTCACTGGAAATCAGGATGAAGGCGGCTTCCCGCAGAGCCGGATCGTCTCGCATGGCATTGACCAGATCGGTGCCCGTCATGTCGGGCAGGTACAGCGAGCTGATAACCAAGTCCGGTGCTTCCTTGCCCATGGCCGCTAGCGCACTGCCGCCGTCGGCAAAGGCCGTAAGGTGAAGTATGCCCATTTCGTCGAGGAGTTTTGTGACGAACTGGGATTGAACTTTAGAAGGCTCGATCAAGAAGACGTTAAGCTGCGCGAGGCTGGAAAGGCCGTCCATGGCGGAATCCTTGAATTTACAATAGCCGGGATTCTACCTTAGCGATCCCTTTCGGGATACCCGGAGTATGCCCCGGAAATGTCGAGAGACCGTTGAGGCCGGTTCTGCAGAGGTTTCAAGTTCATGGCGGCGCATCGCTTGCATGGTGCGTGCCGGCATTCCTTGCTACTATGGCTGCCGTCATGGTTCACACGGCTAGCGCTTGGATGCGTGGACAGGAAGCAAGGGGAGCAATATTGAAAATAATCGCCATCGGTTGGATCGGAAATGGGTAAGCCATTGAACGATAGTGAAACGCTCGATCCGTCCGATTGGACGGCCTTGCGGGCGCAAGGCCATCAGATGCTGGACGATATCCTGGATTACCTCGAGCATATTCGCGAACGCCCGGTTTGGCAGCCGATTCCACCTGAGGTGCGCGCCTCTGTCGAACAGCCCATCCCTCAAAAGCCGACCGATTTAGCCGAGGTGCATGATACCTTTATGCGGGATATTCTTCCTTTTTCCGTGGGCAATGTGCATCCCGGCTTCATGGGTTGGGTTCACGGCGGCGGGACGCCGGTAGGCTTGTTGGCGGAAATGCTGGCCGCCGGTTTGAACGCCAATCTGGGCGGACGCGATCACATGCCGATCGAGGTGGAAAAGCAGGTGCTGCGCTGGGTGCGCGAGCTTTTCGGCTTTCCGGATACATCCAGCGGCTTGTTCGTGACCGGCACTTCCATGGCGAATTTGATCGGCGTGCTGGTGGCGCGTACCTCGGCTTTGGGGGTAGAGGTGCGCCATCGGGGCGTCGCGGCTGGCGAGAAGCGTTTGGTGGCCTATACTTCCGCGGGCGCACATAGTTGCATCGCGCAGGCGATGGACCTTTCCGGTTTGGGCATCGACGCGTTGCGCATCATTCCGGTGAACGGCCAATTTCAGATGGATGTGGCGGCGTTAAAGCGGCGCATAGCGGACGACCGAGCTCTCGGATTGACCCCTTTTTTTGTCGCCGGGACGGCGGGGGCGGTCGATGTCGGCGCGATCGACGATCTCGCCGTTTTGGCGGAGCTAGCCAAAGAGGAAGGGCTTTGGTTTCATGTCGATGGCGCCTATGGGGCGCTCGCAATGCTGGCTCCCGACATTGCACCGCGCCTAGTGGGCATCGAGCGGGCGGATTCTATCGCTTTCGATTTCCATAAGTGGGCGCAGGTGCCCTACGACGCCGGTTTCATCCTGGTGCGCGACGGACGTCTGCATTATGATACTTTTGCCTCGCCTGCGGCCTATTTGCGGCGCGAGACCCGTGGCCTGGCGGCCGGGTCGCCCTGGCCATGCGACTTCGGCCCCGATCTCTCGCGCGGTTTTCGAGCCTTAAAAACTTGGTTCACGATCAAGGTCTATGGTGCGGAGAAGCTCGGCAGGGTAATATCCGGCACATGCTCCCTGGCCCGGTATATGCGGCAGCGCATCGAGGATACGCCGATGTTGGAGTTGCTGGCGCCGGTTTCGCTGAACATCGTCTGCTTTCGCTACCGTTGCGAGGACGCCGACCGCGTGAATGCGAATATTGTCGTGGCCCTGCACGAGTCGGGAATTGCCGTTCCATCGACTACGACGATTGATGGCCGCCTCGCGATTCGGGCGGCCATCGTCAATCACCGTACCGCGGCAGCCGACATCGACGCGTTGATCCAGGCGACGCTCGATTTTGGCGAAACCCTTACACTGTCCACTTAAGTCAAGAAAAATCATGAGCTTCGATACCCAGCAAACCCTCACGGACAGCGATGGCCAAGAGCCCTTGATCGGACTCCCCGCGCTGATGAAAATGGCCTTTAGCGGCGTTGACCTTGCCCCGTTGGGGGCCCGATTGCTGGCCCGTGCGGATACGCATCCGAACGATGCCAACACCTTGATGGATCTGTCGATTATCCTACAGCTCCGAGGCAACCGCGAGGTCGGTCTTGCGCTGCAGGCCGAAGCCTTGAAACTGCAGCCGCTATACCGTTTGCCTGCCGCTGGCGGCCAGGCCAAGATACGCCTACTCGCCATCATGGGGCCGGGCGACTTGATGGAAAACACGCCGCTGGAGTTTTTGCTGGAAGGCTCCGATGTCACGCTGGACATGCTGTACGCGGCTCTTGGGCAGCCGTTTCCGGCGTCCTTGCCCGAACACGATTTGGTTTTTGTCGCCATCGGCGAATCCGATAAGAACCACGCTTTGCTGCAGCACGTCGAGAAGCTACTGGCCGGATGGCCGCGCCCCGTACTCAACCTGCCTAGCCGTATCGACCGTCTGTCGCGGGACGGCGTGTGTTCCTTGTTGGATGGCGCGCCGGGCATCGTCTTGCCGGTCACCTTGCGTTTCGATAGGCAAACTCTGAAGCGCATCGCCAGCGCAGAGCTTCCGCTGGCTCAATTCCTGCCCGACGGCGGTTTTCCGGTGATAGTCCGGCCCATCGATTCGCATGCCGGTCAGGGGCTTGCCAAAATCGACGATGCGGCGGCCATCGCGGAATATTTGCAGGCATCGACCGAAGATGCGTTCTATCTGGCGCGATTCGTTGACTATCGCGGCCAAGACGGGCTGTTCCGCAAATACCGCATCGTACTCATCGACGGCCATCCTTTCGTTTGCCACATGGCTGTTTCGGCGCACTGGATGGTGCATTACCTCAATGCCGACATGCTCGAAAGCGCAAACAACCGAGCCGAAGAAGCCCGATTCATGGCCAATTTCGACAAGGATTTCGCACCCCGCCATGCGGCAGCTTTCCGTGTCCTCACCGAGCGAACCGGCCTCGATTATTTTGGGGTCGATTGCGGCGAGACAGCCGACGGGCGATTGCTGATCTTCGAGGTCGATAGCAACATGATTGTCCATGCCATGGATTCGGTCGAAGTGTTTCCTTATAAGCATCCCCAGATGTATAAGGTATTCAGCGCCTTTCGCGAGATGCTAGCCAACAAAATGGGTTTGCCATAAGACGCCTTTGTTTCTCCGCTTCCAACACTGGGGCGTGACCGCATGCCTCCAATAGCCACTTGCCACGGTCTTCCGCCCACAGAACAGCTTTTGGTGTCTGGCGGAGACGCTCGCATTGCGCTTGACCCGGCGAACGGTTTGAACCTGTATGGTTGCCCGCCTTTCCCCGAGTCCGAGGTGGCGGCTTTCGGCTCATCAACGGCCTCGGCCATTTCAGAGACAGGTTTTGCCGCGGCTAGTCGTCTTCGCAGCCGCTTGCTCAAGGAGGTCGATGTGCTGCCTCGCGAGCTGATTTACGCCCGCGAGATGAATCGCATACGTCGGGAATTGCTTACCCTATGCGGCGTTTCGGACCTCGCCGGGCTTGAGGTCGCGATCGCGGCATCCGGCACGGATGCCCACCTGTTCGCGGCTCACCTTGCGGAAGACGAAGGCCAGCCTAGCTTTATTGTGATGATAGACGCGGCGGAAACCGGCAGCCGCGTACCCATGGCCTTATGCGGCGCCGGCAGCGAGGGGCGGCCCGTGCGCGAGGTGCTTACCGTCCCCGTTCGCTTGGCCGATGGAAGCCCCCGGCCCGCAGCGGAAGTGGATGGCGATGTCGATGCCCTGGTGAGCGTTGCCGTGGCGAAGGGGCGGCGTGTTCTCTTGATCCTTGTCGACATTTCCAAGACCGGTTTTATTGCACCCAGTCCGGCGTGTGTATTGAAACTACAGCGCCGTTTCCCGGATTCTGTCGATGTCCTCGTCGATGCCTGCCAGTTCCGGGTTGCTCCGCCGACCTTGCGGGCTTACCTTGAACAGGGTTTCATGGTGACGATCACCGGGTCGAAGTTCGTGACTGGCCCAACTTTTTCCGGCGCGCTGCTGATCCCTGAAACGGCAGCGCGGAAAATCCGTGCGCGTCCGTTTTCCCGCGCCTTATCGGAAATCGCCAATCCTGCCGATTGGCCGCTTGATTGGTTCCCGGATGGCACCCAGGCTAATTTCGGTTTGCTGCTGCGTTGGGAGGCCGCTCTGGAAGATCTGCGGGCATTTTATGCCGTACCGGACGAGGCGGTTATGCGTTTTATTTTATCCTTCTCCGATGTCGTTCAGGCGCGCCTGGCGAGCGATCCTTTTTTCGAAGCCTTAGCCACGCCGCGGCCCGACCGTCGTCCTTTAATCGGGGCGGCTAGCTGGGATAGTCTCCAGACGATTTTTCCCTTTTTACTGTTTCATACCGAACCCCATCGGGCGAAGGTGCCTCTGAGCCGCGAACAGACGGCTTTGGTTAATCGCTTGCTGCAACTCGATCTGGCTGTCGACACGCCTGCTTCGGTAGACGTCGCATCGTTTGGCAGCCTTGCATCCCTGCGTTGCCAATTGGGTCAACCGGTTAACTGCGGGGTCATAGAGGGCGTTCCGGTTAGCGCATTGCGCCTGTGCTTGAGCGCGCGCCTGATAGTCGAAGCGACGGCGCAGAACGGGCTGAATGCTTCCAAGATAATCGAGAGGGCGCTGGCGGTCTTGGACAAGACGGCGCGAATAGCCGCCTCCCTGGGTTAAGGGTTTCGGCCAGGGGAGCGTTAACGCGTTATTTGTTGCGCAGCAAGCGTTGTTTGTCGCGCAGCCATTCCCGGTCTTTTTCCGCTTCACGTTTGTCGTGCTGCTTTTTGCCCTTGGC
>JAIOJO010000021.1 GCA_019911985.1 Sulfuricellaceae bacterium
TCTCAAGGGCGACGTGTTGCAGGCTCAGGGTAAGCGCGAGGAGGCGAAGGCCGCTTACCGCTTGTCGTTGAGCAAGCTGGATGAGAAGGGCGAGTATCGCCGCGTGGTGCAAATCAAATTGGATATGCTAGGCGGTGAGAAATGATCAATTTTATTAGTGCGAGGCCCGTGAGGAGTATCTTGCTGGCTATTATTTTGAGCCAGTTGGCTGGGTGCGGCGGTTTTGACGGCATCAAGGAAAGCGTTTCTAGCGGATTTGGATTGTTCAGTGGCAGTGCGGCGGTAAAGCCGTCTCCGCTACCTGACATTACACCCAAAGTAAGCCTTAAGCTCATGTGGCAAGCGCATATTGGCGCTGCCGGTGAATTTGCATTTAGCCCAGCGATCGATGGCGATAGCGTTTTTGTGGGCGGAAAGGACGGACACATTGCCCGCCTGGATGCCGCCAACGGGCATCAGAAGTGGAATGTCGATACCCATAGCACGCTGTCCGGCGGAGTCGGCGCGGGGCAAGGCTTGGTCGTGGTCGGAACGGCGAATGGCCACGTGCTGGCCTACGATCAAAAAAATGGCGCGCTATTATGGAACGCGCGGGTATCCAGCGAGGTTTTAAGTGCGCCGCACCTCGCAGGCGATAGGGTTATAGTGCGCTCTGCCGATAGCCACATCGTGGCTTTGGATGTTCAGGACGGCAAAGCCGTTT
This sequence comes from Sulfuricellaceae bacterium, assembly GCA_019911985.1. Lineage (GTDB taxonomy): Bacteria > Pseudomonadota > Gammaproteobacteria > Burkholderiales > UBA9220 > JAIOJO01. The sequence goes on from JAIOJO010000021.1 coordinate 704, forward strand.
GGACTTATCAGCGCGAAACCCCGGCGCTCACGCTACGCAGTTACGCCGGACTGTTGGCGGTTCGCGGTGCGGTTTTCTCCGGGTTCGCCGGCGGCAAGTTGGCCGCACTGGATGCGACCACCGGCTTGGTGGGTTGGGAAGCCAGCGTAGCGCTACCCCACGGTACATCGGAGTTGGAACGGATTGCCGATATCACCAGCGATCCAGTTGCGGATAGCCGCTATGTTTATGCGGTTGCTTATCAGGGCCGGGTTGCCTGCGTCGATGCACAAAGCGGCAATCTGGTCTGGGCGCGGGATATGTCTAGTTATGCCGGGCTCAATCAGGACGAAAAAAATCTTTACGTCAGCGACGCCAGCGGTGCAGTTGTGGCCTTGGATAAATCGGGAGGCGCTAGCATGTGGAAGCAAGATAAGTTGCTCGGGCGCCAATTGACGGCGCCGGATATTGGTGGCGGATATGTGGTGGTCGGAGATTTTCAAGGCTATGTACATTTGTTGTCCCGAGAGGACGGTTCCTTGGCCGGGCGCTTTGCGACCGACGGCACTCCGATACGTGTGCGGCCTATATCCTTGGATGGCGGCCTATTGATACAGACCTCCGGCGGCGGACTGTATGCGATTGCGATTCAGTAAGCGATGAAACCTATCGTAGCCTTGGTCGGACGCCCCAACGTCGGTAAATCGACCTTATTCAACCGCCTTACCCGAAGTCGAGATGCCATCGTGGCCGATGTGCCGGGTTTAACCCGCGATCGCCATTACGGCCATGGCGTGGTGGGCGACAAACCCTTTTTAGTGGTCGATACGGGCGGATTCGAGCCGGTTGCCAAGGAGGGTATCTACCATGAAATGGCAAAACAAACCCTGCTGGCGGTAGACGAGGCCGATGTCATCATATTCGTGGTTGATGCCCGCCAAGGCGTGACGCCGCAGGACAAAATCATTGCCGACCGCTTGCGTAAATCGGGACGTAAAATTTTGCTCGCGGTGAATAAGGCCGAGGGTATGCGGCAGGCTGTCGTGACAGCCGAGTTTCACGAGTTGGCCTTAGGCGATCCCTTGGCGATTTCCTCCGCTCATGGCGAAGGCGTAAGCGACTTGGTTGAGGAGGCTTTGTCCGATTTTCCCGCGGACAAATCAGCAGAGGAGGCCGAGAAGCACCCCAAAATTGCCGTTGTGGGCCGCCCGAACGTCGGGAAGTCCACATTGATCAATAGCCTGATGGGGGAGGAGCGGGTCATTGCC
>JAIOJO010000227.1 GCA_019911985.1 Sulfuricellaceae bacterium
TTCCACCGATCAGTGGCAAGTCTTTCGCCCCGGCAAAACGTTTACCGATCCCGATACCCACGAAATCCTCGGTTATGAGGCCGTTTTTTTAGGGGATGCGAGAACTCTTGCCAAAGGCGATCCGGCAACCATACAGATAACCCAATCTATGGAAGAAATCGGCGTCGGAGATCGTCTCTTGCCGGTTACCGAACCCTCCTACAGTAATTTCGTTCCGCACGCCCCCGATGGTCCGATTGAGGCAAAGATCATCTCCGGCTATGGAGGGATTTCCGAATTCGGGCAAAACTCCGTGGTGGTACTCAACCGAGGCCATCGCGATAATATCGAGAGGGGCTGCGTTTTAGCCCTATATCGTAAAGGCGATATTGTGTCCTCTGGCGATTCGCAACTCAAATTTCCAGATGAGCGTTATGGCCTGCTTATGGTTTTCCGGGTATTTGACAAAGTGTCCTATGCACTGATCATCCAGTCTCAGGCGCCCGTTCATATTGGCGATCTTGCAAAGTCACCACACTAAGCCCGAATCTCGCGACTGCTACAGGAAAATTAAACATGGGTACCGCGCCGGATTTACGCGAGTGGATATCGCTTAGTTTAATTCCTGGCTTGGGTTCGGCTACGCTGCGTAAGCTTTTAAGGGAAATCGGCGAGCCCGAGCGAATATTTTCTTCCTCTTATGCACAACTGGCGGCAATCGCTTCGCCATCCGTTGCTCGCGGTATCGCCGCTGGAACCCAAAGCGCGGAAATTGAGAATGTTATTGCATGGTTGGGAGACAACAACAACAGTATTATGACCTGGGCGGATGCCGATTATCCGCCCTCCTTGCTGCAAATCTCCGACCCTCCTCCTCTTTTGTACGTGAAGGGCCATCGCCATCTTGTAGCGGCGGCTTCTTTGGCTATCGTCGGTAGCCGGCACGCTACGCCGCAAGGCTTGCGCAACGCGGAAAGTTTCAGTCGATTTTTAAGTGACCGCGGTCTATGTATTATTAGTGGGCTGGCACAAGGGATCGATGCGGCAGCGCACCGCGGTGGTTTAGGCGGGGCATCGTCAACCCTCGCCGTGGTAGGCACTGGGCTAGACCTTGTGTTTCCATCCGCCAACCGAGATTTGGCCAGAGCCATCGCCGAACAAGGCGCCCTTATTTCTGAGTTTCCACTCGGCACACCGGCTAAAGCGGGTCATTTCCCGCGCAGAAATCGCATAATAAGCGGCTTGTCGCAAGGGTGCCTGGTCGTTGAGGCGGCGCCTCAAAGCGGTTCGCTGATAACGGCTAAGCTTGCTGTCGATCAAGGTAAGGATGTTTTCGCCATTCCTGGGTCTATCCATTCACCTTTGTCTAAAGGGCCCCACCTGTTAATTAAACAAGGTGCAAAATTGGTTGAAACTGCTCAGGATATTTTGGAGGAGCTCGGCTTTTTATTCCCCCCTCAGCAGCCGGCTGAAACAATTTCACCCGAGGATGACAGCGCCAAGGATCGGTTATTGGCTCAACTGGGCGACGACCCGGCCGATATCAGCTCCCTTGCCGATCGCTGTGGCTTGACGGCGGAAACGGTTTGCGCCATGCTGTTATCGTTAGAGTTAGCGGGTCAAGTTGTAATAATGCCCGGTGGCTTTTATCAACGCGTCTTTTAGGGCGTTGACTTATTGCGAGCAGCTCATAGTTGTTGAATTTGTCTGCAGGTTTTTCCTGGATACGCGCCGGGATCTACAGTTTTGCGGGCTTTTATGATGGCTTTTTCTTTTTATAAGGATGCTGCTTCATGTTTGATATTCTTGTTTTTCTTTTCGAAAACTATTTTGAGGCTAATCTACAGCCGGATTTCCCTACCCTCGCAGACGAGCTTTCCGCCGCGGGTTTCGAGCAGGAGGAAATCAATCAAGCATTTGACTGGCTCAGCGCCCTCGACAATCTGGTAGAAGCGGTATATCCAGAAAACTTCGCCGATAGCCGTTCTATCCGTTTTTATTCCGATGTCGAAGTGAAGAAAATCAATGTTGAAAGTCGCGGATTTCTCGCTTTTCTCGAAGGTTCGAGCGTGATCAATCCTATTCAGCGTGAGTTGGTTATCGATCGTGCGCTTGCTCTAGGCGAAAGCGAAGTATCCTTGGACCAAATAAAATGGATCGTACTCATGGTCTTATGGAAGCAAGGTCATGTCGACGAATATTTGTTTCTTGAGGACCTATTATTGGACGAAGGTGAAATTCAGTTACATTGATTTGCTCTTTCCGCTTGCTATAGCGAGCTTTAGTTTTTATCATCTAGCGCTTTGCCGACGGTAGAAGCGCATGCCCTCCTCTCTTCTCATTGTAGAGTCTCCCTCCAAAGCCAAGACGCTGAAAAAGTATCTGGGTTCCGATTTCGAGGTGCTGGCATCTTATGGCCATGTGCGCGATCTTGTGCCAAAACAAGGCGCAGTCGATACCGAGCATGGGTATGCGATGAAGTACGAGTTAATCGAACGAAACGCGAAGCACGTCGACGCCATCGCAAAAGCGGTAAAACAAGCAGACCATATTTACCTAGCAACCGACCCAGACCGCGAGGGTGAAGCAATCGCTTGGCATATCGAGCAAATCTTGCGCGGAAAAAAATTACTGGCGAAGAAAAGCCTGCAGCGCGTAGTTTTTCACGAAATTACCCGATCCGCCGTTGTAGATGCCGTGGCGAATCCACGCGAGGTCTCCATGGATATGGTTAATGCTCAACAGGCCCGTAGGGCGTTGGATTATCTGGTAGGTTTCAATCTGTCGCCTCTTTTGTGGCGCAAAATTCGTCGCGGCTTGTCAGCAGGCCGAGTTCAAAGTCCTGCACTGCGCCTGATTGTGGAACGAGAGCAGGAGATTGAGGCTTTCAAACCCCAGGAATATTGGACGGTACATCTCGACAGTCATAAGGATAAGCTGAAGTTTTCGGCTAAGCTGTTCCAATTTCGCGGCGAAAAATTAGAGCAGTTCAGCATAGGCTCCGCCGCGCGCAATGATGAAATCGTTTCTTTCCTTCTTCAGCGCTCGGGCGGTACGGCAATTGTCAGCAAGATCGACAAAAAACGTAAGCAGCGCTCGGCTGCGGCACCATTTACGACCTCGACTC
>JAIOJO010000228.1 GCA_019911985.1 Sulfuricellaceae bacterium
GTTCTTAATAACCCAAAGCTCGAGCAACTTGATAAAAAATAAAGCTGAGGAGCCACGCCAATGCCAACGACCAACCCACGGCGAATAAAGTGAAGCCGGTATTCTTGGATTCGCTACGAATCGTCGCAATGGCGGACAGACACGGCGTATAAACCAAAACAAAGAGCATAAAGCTGAAGGCCTGTACCCAATCAAGCTGTTGCGCCATCACATGCATTAGCGCGTTGCCCTCGTGCCCGTAGATAACGGCCAGCGAACCGATCACGATTTCCTTTGCAACGAAACCGAAAATAAGCGCGATCGCCAATTGCTGGTTTATTCCGAGCGGATCGAGCACCGGGGCCAGCATATTCCCAATCATCCCCGCCAGGGTGTGGCTTGAGTCCGCACCCACCGGAAAATGGGTCAATGCCCACACCAGTACCACGCCTGCAATAATAAATTTTGTGGCACGATTAAGAAAATGCCGCACTTCATGCCAGCCCCGCAGCAGAATTTGCCGGGTGGTCGGTAAGCGGTAAGGAGGTAGTTCAAGGATAAAAGGTTCTTTGTTGGGGAAGCGACCCTTGAACAGTAAGGCCGTCAAGATCGCTGTGGCGAAGCTGAACAAATATAAGCTAAAAAGTACTAACGGAGCCTGCTTTGGCGAAAACAAGGCGGTTGTGAGAAATAAAAAAACTTGCAACCGTGCCGAACACAGGGAAAACGGAATAATCAACATAGAGAGCAGGCGCAGGCTGGGTGAGCGCATTACTCGCGTTCCCATCAGTGCGGGAACATTGCAGCCGAAGCCCATCAGCATCATGACGAAACTGCGCCCATCCAGACCAAGCTTTGCCATTAAGGCATCCATTAAAAAGGCGGCTCTGGATAGGTAGCCAGTATCCTCAACGATAGCCATAAACAGGAAAAATAGAATAATAATGGGGACAAAAGCGGCTACCGTTGCCAATCCATTGTATAAGCCGTCAACTATAAAACCGTGCAATAAGGGTGGGGCATGCGCCAGGATCGGCTCCAGCGCTTCATTTTTAAATGCATCCAGCAACCAGGCTACGCCATCTTGCAAGGGTTTCCCGAAAAGGAATACGGCCTGAAAAAGGAGGTACATGGTGGCGAAAAACAGCGCTAATCCAAACCATGGGTGGAGTATTACCTTATCCAATCGATCTGTCAGGGAGTAGGGCAGCAATTCGGGAATATCGACGGCCTTGCTGATAATCGCCTCCATTTTTGCCTCAATTTGGTTGTCCGGTTGAAGCAGATCGCGAAGATTGTCGAGTTTAGTTGGCGCGGCACTCCGCATGGAGGCTGTAACACTAGCAATAACTTCTTTAAACTGATTACCATACTTTGCGCTAAATAAGTTGACCGGCATCTGCAGCATTTCTGACATAGCTTGGGTGTCGATCCGTATGCCAAGTTTTTGCGCTTCATCTGACATATTCAATAGCAGGAGCGAGGGCAGGTTGAGTTGCTTGATCTGCAGCGCCAAACTAATTTGACGTTCGATTTGTGAAGTGTTGAGAATGATTAGAACCAAATCGACCGGATTGTTCTCGAGAAAATGCCGTACCACTTGTTCATCGTCGGAGAAGCCGTGTAGGTCATAAATGCCCGGCAAATCGATTAACTCGACCATATCCCCACCCAGCAGAACTTTGGCCCCCATGAGATCGACAGTAATTCCGGGCCAATTGCCAACGCGAGCCGACGCACCGGTCAGCCGATTAAAAAAAGTAGACTTACCCGTATTGGGCATACCCAAAAGGGCAATGCGTTTCATCGTGGATTTACGCCGGAATGTTGATGTCGATATGCCGCGCATCATTTGCGCGGAGAATAATGTCTGTTGTGCCGAGGCGTACATGAAGCGGGCCGGAAAATTTGGCTCGGCGTATTAATTGTAGTGGTTTTCCGACACGAAAGCCGAGCGCCATCAACCTGTGGAATAGCTCTTCTTCTGCATGAATGCCTGCAATGGTACCGCTATCCCCAGGCTGCAGAACGGAAAGTTTAGTAGTCATGAATGTAGCTCGGCTTCCCTCAAATGAGAATTGTTATTATCTGGTTTCACAATGTTGTTGGCAAGGTTTTTCGTTGCAAGGCCTCTGCTAGCCGCGTGAAAAACAATATTCCCTGTACCCCTGGAATTGTGATTAACGGGCAATTCGGCTACAATTCACTCCCGTCTACGCATCAAGAAACCTTCATGACAAAATATATCTTCGTCACGGGCGGGGTCGTTTCATCCCTGGGGAAGGGTATCGCCGCGGCATCGTTGGCGGCGACTCTCGAATCTCGCGGCATCAAAGTTACAATGCTCAAACTCGATCCTTATATAAATGTGGATCCCGGCACCATGAGCCCATTCCAGCATGGCGAAGTGTTTGTCACTGAAGATGGCGCTGAAACAGATTTGGACCTTGGCCATTATGAGCGCTTCGTAAGTGCTAAAATGGCCAAGCGCAACAATTTCACAACAGGTCAGATATACGAGAGCGTTATTCGCAAGGAGCGCCGTGGCGATTATCTTGGAGGAACTGTCCAAGTGATTCCCCATATTACTGATGAGATCAAAAGCCATATCCGGGCTGGCGCCGGCGACGCCGATGTGGCTATTGTGGAAATCGGAGGAACCGTTGGCGACATCGAATCCCTGCCGTTTCTTGAGGCTATCCGTCAAATGGGTGCCCAACTGGGTCGCCACAACGCCTGCTTCATCCATTTAACTCTTGTTCCCTATATTGCCTCGGCGGGGGAAATTAAAACCAAGCCGACTCAGCATTCCGTCAAAGAACTGCGTGAAATCGGCATTCAACCCGATGTTCTGCTTTGCCGTGCCGACCGCCCCTTGCCTGACGACGAACGGCGTAAGATTGCCTTGTTTACTAATGTTGCGGAAGAAGCCGTAATTTCCGCCGTTGATGTAGATTGTATTTACAAGATACCCGTCTTACTGCATCAGCAGAAGCTCGACGAAATCGTTTGCCATAAATTGGAATTAACTCCGCCCCCCGCCGATTTAAGCATGTGGGAATCCTTGGTCTACGCGCTGGAGCATCCCGAACACGAAGTACATAT
>JAIOJO010000229.1 GCA_019911985.1 Sulfuricellaceae bacterium
TGCCGACGGTGAACGAAATCCGATCTTGCTTTTCACCCGTTGATCTTTTTTCAAGATGCAAAGGCCAAAGGTCTCGGCTGCGTTTAGTAAACGGCGCGGGCAAATCGATTCCCAGCCCAGCCAGTGTAGAATCGACTGTTAAATCAGCATCTTGCCGGCGTACATCGGCTTGAGCCCACCAATCCGTCTCGCCGTGGAGACGATTGGCAATGGATATCGGCAGTACCTTGCGCAAGCCGGAGGCGCTCAACTTGCCCCGCACCTTGACTTTAACCGAGCCATCAGCCGCACTCGCGGCGTTTATCTGAGCTGGTCCGCCGAAAATCTGAGCAGCGACATTCTCCAGTTTCACGCCCGAATCGCTGAAATTCAACACGCCGTTCACCTGCTCCAGGGTCGGCAAGTTGTTGTCGCTGATTCGGTTATTGAGAAAACGGTAGCTCCCTTGCACGCGGCTATCGTCTATGTGACGAAGCGGCATTGTCAACTTCAGTAACAATGCCCCATTTCCGGTGGCTTTTAAGTTATCGGTAAAACCCTCAACCCTCCGATAAACGGGGCTTTCATTCACGAAGCGCAAGGTGTCGGCCGTCGAACCTTGTGCTTCGCCTTGCAATTCCAAAACTTCCTCACCGGTAAACAAGTCCGCAATGGATGCATGAACTTTACCCAGCTTTACCCCGAAGATCGTGCCTTGGCGTGTATCGACCTCCATTCCCTTGCCGCGAAAAGCCAAGCTGCCTTCTATATTCTCGATTTTCGGCCAGCCTGGCGCGTAATCGAGCGTGCCGCCCTTAAACTTGGCTGTGACCTGAAACTGCCCTTTTTTGCCATCCGCAAAAGGAAAGTCGGCCAAATTGCCTTTTAAGCGGAGGCGCACATCATCCGACGTTCCCGCCAAAAAAGCCCGATCCAGCCAATCTCTAGCATCCGCTCCAACCACTAAGGGGATGTAATGCGACACCTTGCGGGCGTCGGCCCGCACGAGATTGGCATTTAAATCGATTTCCCCCGGCCCCTCACGCGTGATTAAATAATCGCCATAAGCCGTACCGGCCAAGTCGGCATTGGCGAAGGATATATTGGCAAGCTTCAATTCTGTTTGCCCTTGTTTTTTCTTCCAGCCGATTTGGGCCGTCAACGCATCCAGCGTCAGCGGATCACGAAACACCTTTGGCATATCGATACGTGCTTTATGGGAGCTGAGCGAAAGATTGCCGCCTTTTTCATTGCCGTCCACATTGCCGCTCACACCGGCCATCCCGGGTAAATG
>JAIOJO010000230.1 GCA_019911985.1 Sulfuricellaceae bacterium
AATCAAAATAATTCAATCTCGCCGGAGGACATTTCTTCCTGGCTGACTGGATTATGCCTGACTTGCTCTATCAGTTCGACTGCTTCGGCAATTTCCTCGTGCAGAAGCCGTAAGCGGCGATAGCACGTCATGTCTTGGCCCCCGCTTGCCTGGCTCGCCTTGATCGGGATCGCGGCGATCTTGTTCATGATGTTTTCCAGCGCGTCGATGCGCTTGTCGATATGCCCCAGCAATTGCCCGGTCATGTCCTGGAATTGCAGCGAAGTCACGGCGACGTTCACGCACTGGCTCACCTCGCCGGAGATGCCGGAAAGTTCGTTGACGGCCTTGTTCATGTCGGCATTGATGTTTTGAATTTTTTGCATCATGCCTTGAACTTCGGATTTGGACTGGAGGGCGAAATTCATGTCCTTCGAGGCTAATTCGTTGATCGCCAGCTCCGCTTCGGCAACGGAGCCATGCACGCCTTCCATGTGGCGGCGGATCTGCTGGCTGAAATGATCGGAGCGGCTGGACAAATTGCGCACTTCGTCCGCCACGACGGCAAAGCCGCGTCCCGATTCTCCTGCGCGGGCGGCTTCAATGGCCGCGTTCAGCGCAAGCAGGTTGGTTTGCTTGGAAATCGCCTCGATTTCGCCGAGTATTCCCATGATGTGGTTTACTTCAAGGGAGACGGTATCCATCATTTCCACCAGACGTATGGCGGTTTTGCTGGTATCGATGGTGTTGACGACGAACAAGCCCATCGTGTTTGACGTGTGCTCGACAAAGGTTTCGATGGAGAGCGTCGTGTCGCTGGTCTCGCAGATTTCGTTTTTGCCGTGGGACGTAAGGCAAAGGGCTATTTCCTGTTGGCGCCGAGTCAGGCTTTCCATTGCGGTAAAGCTGCCGATCAGTTTGTCGATCGCATCCGCCAGCATCTCCCGGACGCGCCGCACTTCGTCTCGTGTAATCGCGAACTGGGTGTTGAATTCAGTGGAAATTTCGCTGAATAAACCTTGGGTCTCGTCGGATACCTTATTGATTTCCAGTTCGACGCGGCTCCATTTTTCGGCTTCCTGCCGTCTGGCCCTGCCCAGAAATTGGTAAAAAATGACGACCCAGCCAATCGCGACGATGCACAGCGCGGCGATGTGTATCCCCGTGCCGCGCAGAAAGGCTTCGGTCAGTTTAACGTGGTTTCCTGTCACGTACTCCAGGGCGATTGCTCCAACGAGTACGAGTGCGCTAAGGGAGAGTCCTTGTATCGTGGGAAGAGCCTGGTCGCGAAATTTGTTCAAAATTGCATTATTCCAAGGTCGTGAAGCCGGTTTGAACATCGTCCGCATTCATGCGGCAGCGATAGGTGCTTACATTATGTCTAGCTTGCCAGGGCTTAGCAATTCCAAATGTCCTCGCTCCAGGCTCGGTTCTTCGTGTTTTGTTTCAGTCGGGGTCGCCTAGCGCGGTGGTATTGAAGCCGCCGTCGACATAGGTGATTTCCCCGGTAATGCCGCTGGCCAGATCGCTGCAAAGAAAAGCCGCCACATTGCCGACTTCCTCGATGGTCACGTTGCGTCGCAGCGGGGCGTTCTTCTCGTTGTAAGTCAGCAGTTTATTGAAATCGGCAATGCCCGATGCCGCCAGGGTCTTGATCGGGCCGGCGGACAGACCGTTGACGCGTATGCCCTTGGGACCCAGGCTATGGGCCATGTAGCGGATGTTGGCTTCGAGGCTGGCCTTCGCCAAGCCCATCACATTGTAGTGCGGCACCGAGCGCTCCGCGCCGAGGTAGGTGATGGTCAAGAAAGAGGCGTTGCGGCCCAGCATCATCGGCAGGCCGGCCTTGGCCAGGGCGGTGAAACTGTAGGAGCTGATGTCGTGGGCGATGCGGAAGTTTTCGCGCGTGACCGAGTCGATGAAATCGCCGTCCAGAGCCGATTTGGGGACGAAGGCGATGGAATGGACGATGCAGTCGAAGCCGTCCCAGTGTTTGCCCAAATCGACGAACAAGCGCTCGATTTCCTCGTCGCTAGCGACATCGCAAGGAAAAATCTTGTCGCGGGTAAAGTCCTTGACCAAGTCGGTGACGCGGTCCTTCACTTTTTCGTTTTGATAGGTAAAGGCCAGGTCGGCTCCCTCCCGGTGCATGGCTTGCGCGATGCCGTAGGCAATGGAACGGTTGCTGATGAGGCCGGTGATCAGAATGCGTTTGTTTGCCAGAAATCCCATTACGAGTCCCTTAATGTTGTCTATCGGGTAATTGGCGTGGATTATAACCGAATTTGCCGGCGCTACTCATCCCCATGCTAGGAGAGGGCTGCGAGGGAAAAAACGTGTTGTGCCGATGGCAATAGCGGCTAGAATAGTCTGCGTGAAGATTGTTGCCGATTTATTGCCGCTTAGCGGGCGCCGTTGCCTGGTCTGTTTGCTGCCCATCCTGATGTTGGCCGGTTGCGGCGACACGGTTTGGAACGACCCTTATCCGGCGGCGGATAGCGGTAAGAATATTCTTTATTCGGCTTTTTCCGAACGTCCCAAGCACCTCGACCCGGTGCAATCCTATGCCGAGAACGAAGCGACCATCATCTCGCAGATTTACATGCCCCCGCTGCAATACCATTACCTCAAGCGGCCCTATACCCTGATCCCTTATGCGGCGCGCGAAGTGCCGGTGCCGCGCTATTTCGACGCTGCCGGGCGGGAATTGCCGGCCGATGCGGCGGCGGGGCAGGTGGATCACAGCGTCTACGACATTCATATCCGTCCCGGCATCCGCTACCAGCCCCACCCGGCCTTTGCGCGCGGCCCCGACGGTAAGCTGCTGTATCGGCATTTGACGGCGGAGGAGCTGGACAAAATCGATACGCTGGCCGACTTCCCGCAGCAAGGCAGCCGCGAACTGGTGGCCGCCGATTATGTTTACGAGATCAAGCGCCTGGCTCATCCTCACCTGCACTCGCCGATTTTCGGCCTGATGAGCCAATACATCGTGGGCCTGAAGGATTACGCCGCAACCCTGAAGCAGGCCGACGCCGCGCTGCCGCCGGACGCCTATCTCGACCTGACCCGCTATCCCCTCGCCGGGGCGCAAGTGCTGGATCGCTACACCTACCGCATCACGGTGCGCGGTAAATATCCCCAGTTCGTTTATTGGCTGGCGATGTCGTTTTTCGCGCCGCTGCCGCCGGAAGCGGACCGCTTCTACGCTCAGCCTGGGTTGGCGGCGAAGAATATTACGCTCGACTGGTATCCGGTCGGCACCGGGCCTTATCGTTTGACCGAGAACAACCCCAACCGCCGCATGGTGCTGGAGCGCAATCCGTATTATTCGGGCGAATTCTATCCGTCCGAGGGCGAGCCGGGGGATGCCGCCGCCGGACTGCTCGCGGATGCGGGCAAGCCGCTGCCTTTCATCGATAAGGTGGTGTTCAGCCTGGAAAAGGAAAACATTCCCTATTGGAACAAGTTTCTGCAGGGCTACTACGACGCTTCCGGCCTGGCGTCCGACAGCTTCGATCAGGCGGTACAGGTGTCCAGCCAAGGAAATGTCGGCCTGACCGACGCCATGCGGAAGCAGGGCATACGGCTGCAAACCTCGGTCGCCACGTCCACCATGTACATGGGATTCAATATGCTCGACCCGGTGGTGGGCGGCCTGAGCGAGCGCGCGCGCAAGCTGCGCCAGGCGATTTCGATTGCCGTGGATTTCGAGGAATTCGTCTCGATTTTCGCCAACGGGCGCGGCATTCCCGCCCAAGGTCCGATCCCGCCGGGAATTTTCGGCCATCGCGACGGACGCGAAGGGTTGAACCCTTATGTCTACGATTGGGTGGACGGACGTCCGCAACGAAAATCCGTGGCCGTGGCGAAACAATTGCTGGCCGAAGCCGGTTATCCCAACGGGCGCGATGCCGCGACCGGCCAGCCGCTGCTGCTCTATTTGGACACCACGGCCACCGGGGTCGGCAGCAAGGCGAGCAGCGATTGGCTGGTCAAGCAGTTCCGCAAGATCAACGTGGAACTGGTGGTGCGCGCCACCGACTGGAATCGCTTCCAGGATAAAATCCGCAAAGGCAACGCGCAGATTTTCTATCAAGGCTGGAACGCCGATTACCCAGACCCGGAAAACTTCCTGTTTTTGCTGCACGGCCACCAAGGGCGGTCGCTGCAGGGCGGGGAAAATTCATCCAATTACGACAACCCGGAATACGACCGCTTGTTCGATCAAATGAAAAACATGGATAACGGCCCCCAGCGCCAAGCCATCATCGACCGCATGGTGGATGTGGCGCGCCGGGACGCGCCCTGGATATGGGGCTTTCACCCCAAGGATTATGTGCTGCAGCACGCCTGGCTGCATAACAGCAAGCCGAACCAGATGGCGAAGAACGCGTTGAAATACCAGCGCCTCGACCCGGCTTTGCGCGAGTTGAGCCGCCGCCAATGGAACCGGCCCGAAGGATGGCCGCTGGCGGGTTTGGCGGCGATGCTGGTCTTGATCGTGGCGCCGGCGGTGGCGGTCTATCGCCGCCGCGAGCGGAGGACGGCAAATGATCCTAAATCCGGTAGTTGACCGCTTATTTGCGTGGGTAACAGGCATGACTCTAAACAATTATTTCGTGAATGAGGGTTACACTTATTTGGTGGCTCCGCTACGGGGCGGATTGCACCGTTTTAGGGGCGCATGGCGGCGTTGCAACTCCTTGGAATGGAATGACCATTCCGCGTCGTCGCGCCTTGCCCCGCACCCCAAAAACCGCACACTCCACCCCGTCCAACCACTGGATTTAGGATGATGATCGGCTATATCCTGCGCCGCCTGCTCTACGCGATCCCGATCCTGATCGGGGTGAATGTTCTCACCTTCGCGCTGTTTTTCGTCGTCAACACGCCCGACGACATGGCGCGCATCAATCTCGGCGTAAAGCACGTTACCCCCGATGCCATCGCGAAGTGGAAAGAAGACCACGGCTACAATAAGCCGCTGGTGCTCAACAAGCAGGCAGGCGGCTGGCGCGCGCTGACCGACACGGTGTTTTTCGAGAAATCGGCCGCCATGTTCGCTTTCCGGTTCGGCCGTTCCGACGACGGGCGCGACATCGGCCGGGAAATAAAAACCCGCATGTGGCCCAGCCTGGCCATCGCCTTGCCGGTGTTCCTGGTGGGGCTGGCGGTGAACGTTTCCTTCGCCTTGATGATGGTGTTTTTCCGCGCCACTTACCTGGACTTCGTCGGGGTCGTGGCTTGCGTCGCGATGATGTCCATTTCCGGCCTGTTCTACATCATCGCCGGGCAGTTCCTGGTGAGCAAGCTGTGGCATTGGGTGCCGATCTCAGGCTTCGACTGGGGCTGGGACGGCTTCAAATTTTTGGTGCTGCCGGTCGCCATCGGCGTGGTCAGCGGCATCGGCGCCGGCGCGCGTTGGTACCGCACCCTGTTCATCGAGGAGATCGGCAAGGATTACGTGCGCACCGCCCGCGCCAAGGGGCTGTCGGAATGGCGCGTGCTGTTCCGCCACGTGCTGAAGAACGCGATGATCCCCATCCTCACCGGCGCGGTGGTGGTGATTCCTCTGCTGTTCATGGGCAGCCTGATTACGGAATCCTTTTTCGGCATACCCGGCCTGGGCAGCTACACCATCGACGCCATCAACTCCCAGGACTTTTCCGTGGTGCGGGCCATGGTCTTCCTCGGCTCGCTGCTGTATATCGCCGGGCTGATCCTGACCGATATTTCCTACACGCTGGTCGATCCTAGGGTGAGGCTGGAATGATGCCCTTCAAGCCCGTCCTGCTGTGGACCGATGCGCTGATTTTTCTGCTGCTGGCGGCGGTGCTGCTATTCGTCCGCTACGTGCGCCGCCGCGAACATCTCCATGCGCCATGGCAGCGGGTGATGGGCAGCCGGGTGGGGATGGCGTCGAGCATCGTGCTGGCGGTCTATTTGGCCGTCGGCTTGATGGATTCCCTGCACTTCCAACTGCCTCTGCCTAGCCAGAACGGCAAGACTCAAAGCGTCTACGACGTGGAGGTGTTGAGCGTGCTGGATTACATCGCCACGCCCTTGCGCGAGCATGTGGAGAAAACCTATTCCGCGCCTTTCGCCACCCACCTCTACGCCAAGGAAACCATTCCCCTGCCCGGCGGCGGAACCGTGCGCGATTACCCCCGTTTGCAATACGGCGGCGCGCATCTGGCCGATCCGCTGCGAGACCGGGCCGGGGACATCGCCGCCCGGACAGCTTGGGCGCTGCTCGGAGCGCTGGCCTTGTGGGTGCTGGCCGCCGTCTTGCTGACTCGCCGCCTGGCGCGGCGCCAGGGCGTTTCCCCGGCGGCGGCGTGGCATAGCCTCTGGCGGCGCGAGCAGGCGGTACCGTGGCATGTGGCCTTGCTGACGCTGGGCGTGCTGCTGCTGTTCCTCGTACCGGCGGCAGCGCTGAGCGTGAAATACCACATCTTCGGCACCGACAAGGTGGGCCTGGACGTGTTCTACCTTTCGCTGAAAAGCATCCGCACCGGCCTGGTGATCGGTACGCTGACCACGCTGGTGATGCTGCCCTTCGCCTTGCTGCTGGGCATCATGGCGGGCTATTTCCGCGGCTGGGTGGACGACCTCATCCAATACCTCTACACCACGCTCAACTCCATCCCCGGCGTGCTGCTCATCGCCGCTTCCGTGCTGATGATGCAGGTCTGGATGGAAAGCCGCCCCGAGCTTTTCGACACCGTGCTGGCGCGCGCCGACATGCGCCTCTTGTTCCTCTGCATCATTCTCGGCGTCACCAGTTGGACCGGCCTGTGCCGCCTGCTGCGCGGCGAAACCCTGAAGCTGCGCGAGATGGAATACATCCAGGCGGCGCAAGCCTTCGGCATCGGTCACGGGCGGATCATCGCCCGCCACATCCTGCCCAACGTCATGCACATCGTGCTGATTACCGTGGTGATGGATTTCTCCGGCCTGGTGCTGGCCGAGGCGGTGCTGTCCTACGTCGGCGTCGGCGTCGATCCGTCGATGCAAAGCTGGGGCAACATGATCAACAGCGCACGCCTGGAAATGGCGCGCGAGCCGGTGGTGTGGTGGTCGCTGGCGGCGGCCTTCCTGTTCATGTTCGTGCTGGTGCTGTGCGCCAATCTGTTCGCCGACGCGGTGCGCGACGCCTTCGACCCGAGAACTCGCCGATGAACCGCCGGCCGAATGAAATCCTGCTCCAGGTCGACTGCCTAAAAACCCGGCTCGGGGAAGGCGAGGGCGCCGTCCGCGCGGTGGACGGCATTGCCTTCGCGCTGCGGCGCGGCGAAACCTTCGCGCTACTGGGCGAGTCCGGCTGCGGCAAGTCGATGACGGCGCTGTCCCTGCTGCGCCTTTTGCCCGACAGCGGGCGTATCGTCTCCGGCACGGTGCGCTTGGACGGCGAGGATTTGCTGGCGCTGCCCGAATCCGCGATGCGCGGCGTGCGCGGGCGGCGCATCGCCATGGTGTTCCAGGAGCCGATGCTGAGCCTCAACCCGGTGTTCACCGTGGGCGAGCAGATCGGCGAGGCGGTGCGGCTCCACACCGGCCTGCGCGGCGCGGCGGCGGAACGGCGCGTGCGGGAGCTGCTCGACGCGGTCGGCATTCCCGACGTCGCCCGGCGCAGCCGCGAATATCCCTTCCAGCTCTCCGGCGGCATGAAGCAGCGGGTGATGATCGCCATGGCGCTGGCCGGCGACCCCGAAGTGCTGATCGCCGACGAGCCCACCACGGCGCTCGACGTCACCATCCAGGCCCAAGTGCTGGAC
>JAIOJO010000231.1 GCA_019911985.1 Sulfuricellaceae bacterium
ATTCCACACAAGCGTCGAGCGACACCGCCCGGCGCCCGCAAAACCCCGTCCCGTAAGGGTTGTGTCAAAAGCCGGCGTCTGCGGCGTTGCGCTCCTTGGCCTCGTAGGCTCGCTACGACCGGCGTCGCGCGCCTTGCAGCCTCCGGCTTTTGACGCAACGCGATCCCCGTGCGACTTAATCAGAGGCTCCCTAGAAAACTTCCCGTGTTTCCAAAAACCGGATAGACGGGAAACGCTCCTGGGTAAGCGTTAAATTAACTTTGTTTGGCGCTAGGTAAACGTATTCGTTGGCACCGTCCAGCGCCACGTTATGGCCATACTGGTCAGCCAGTTTCTTCAAATCCGCATCGGAGCCGCGTAACCAGCGCGCCGTGGCGACGCTATAGGATTCGAACAACACATCCACTCCGTACTCGTGCTGCAAGCGGTGAGCGACTACGTCGAACTGCAGCATCCCTACGGCTCCCAACACCAGATCGTTGTTGTCCAGAGGTCGGAAAAGCTGGGTCGCTCCCTCCTCCGCCAATTGCTGCAAGCCCTTCTGCAACTGTTTCATTTTCAGCGGATTGCGCAAATGGGCGCGGCGGAACAGTTCCGGTGCAAAGGAAGGAATGCCCGTGAATTTAAGGTCCTCGCCTTCGCTAAACGCATCGCCCAAGCGGATTGTGCCGTGGTTGGGAATGCCGATTATATCGCCGGCATACGCCTCGTCGGTGGTATTGCGATCCTGGGCCATGAAGGTGATAGCATTCCCCACGGTAAACAGCTTTCCGCTCGACACCTGTTTAATTTTCATGCCCCGGTCGAAACGTCCCGAACAAATGCGCCAGAAGGCGATACGGTCGCGGTGCTTGGGGTCCATATTGGCTTGGATTTTGAATACGAAACCGCTAAATTTCGCCTCGTCGGGAGCAACGGTTCGGCTTTCGGCCGGTCGGCTCAACGGTGCCGGCGAAAGCTCGACAATAGCGTCGAGCAGCGACTGCACTCCGAAGTTATTCATGGCCGAACCGAAAAACACCGGTGTTTGTTTTCCCGCCAGGTAGGCGGCGCGATCAAATGCGTGAGAAGCACCGCGCACCAGTTCGATGTCGGAACGCAACTCGGCGGCCTGATCGCCGATCAATTCGTCCAAGCGCGGGTTGTCCAGCCCGGCAACGATTTCGGCAACGGATTTATCGGCATGCGGATCGAATACCG
Source organism: Sulfuricellaceae bacterium (assembly GCA_019911985.1). GTDB lineage: Bacteria > Pseudomonadota > Gammaproteobacteria > Burkholderiales > UBA9220 > JAIOJO01. Next base: position 1,201 of record JAIOJO010000231.1, read on the forward strand.
CCACGCTGTCGTCGTATAGGTGGTAAGTGCCGCGAAAGCGTTTTCCCATGCCGATCGGCCAGGTCATCGGTGCGCATTGGATTTGCAAAACCGACTCGATTTCGTCGAGCAATTCGATCGGCTCGCGCCCTTCGCGGTCGAGCTTGTTAATAAAAGTCAAAATCGGCGTGTCGCGCAAACGGCACACGTTCAAAAGCTTGATCGTTTGGGCTTCCACGCCGTTCACCGAGTCGATCACCATCACGGCGGAATCCACAGCCGTTAGCGTGCGGTAGGTATCTTCGGAAAAATCCTCGTGTCCAGGCGTATCCAGCAGGTTGATCATGCACTCGCGGTAGGGGAACTGCATCACGGACGAGGTGACGGAAATACCCCGTTGCTTTTCCAGCTCCATCCAGTCCGATGTCGCATGGCGATCCGATTTTCGCGCACGCACGGCCCCCGCCATCTGGATCGCCTTACCGAACCACAGCAGTTTCTCGGTAATCGTGGTTTTACCCGCGTCGGGGTGGGAAATAATCGCGAAGGTACGGCGGCGGTGAATCTCGTCTTTCAAAGTGCTCACGGCAACAATCTGTTTTGGCAGTAAAACCTGCGGATTATACCGATATCGCCGATCAAATAACAGGGCAATGCGCCTCTTGCCCATTAACAGCCATGCCGCATTAATTCACGCGGATCATCGTGCCGGATTTTACGCCTTGAACAACAAGCCACCCCTCTCTGCATACCCTATTGGCTTAGCAGGGAGATTTTGATGAAGGGGCCATTTTGATCTTACAGCCGGCGATTTCGCCGCGCTCAACGCGTCGAATCGGGGACATTTCTTGGGCAAGCACCCATACATGTCGGTCAAAAGCCGGTGTCTGCGGCGCCGCACGCCAGACCAGCACCGGCTTTTGACGCCTCGTGCAACTTAATCGGAGGCTCCTTAATAAGCCTTCGACTTCTTCATGGCTTGCTCTTGCTTCCGCTGCTCTTCCGCCTCGGCCAGGCGGCGCATGCGCTCGATTTCAAACTTTTTACGGCGCACTTCATCTCGCGCCTTACTGATTTGTCCGTCGATTTCCACCCGCGCCGCCCTAAGCTGATCCAACGTATCTTTCAGCAGAGCGAGAGTATTTTCGTGATTGTCTTTTTCCACCGGCAAATAGAGGTAAAACAAAATGCAGACCATGACCGTAAGGAATAGCATGAATTTAATCAGGAACAATCCGTCCAGCGTGAGCATGCTGAATACAAAAAAATAAACCGCAATGACAAACACAATACTCAAGCGATCCTCAAACGTCAGGATGGAAATCAGATGAAGGTGACGAGCCACCTCCTTTTCAAGAGAGAAATAAATCTCCCTCTCCTCGTCCAACTTATCTGTCCGTTCCTGAAGCAGATCCTGTACTGTATCGTTTAATTCGGCAAGGGAGCGTTGATCGCCCTCGTTTTCCATAGCAGCGGACTCGACGCCGGCCTGAGTCCGCCCATCGAGCTCAGATGCCGCATCGGTCATGATCCCAAACTCCTAGCCGAAACCATGTTATGTCCCTGTGCCCACCGCTTGAATCCCACCGAAATTCAGCCGTAAATCCATATTACATGACAAATGGCTAGCGCGCTCATGCCACCATTCCGACTTGCCCCGAACTACAAAAGGCAAAGAAGGCTTCGACCTCGGCCAAGTCCCGAGTCCGTTTCATCGGCGGCAAACCCTGCCAGATACGACGCCCGTAGGATTTAGTCAGCAAACGGGGATCGCAAATCATCAGCACGCCGTAGTCGTCTTCGGATCGAATCAAGCGTCCGGCCCCCTGTTTCAAGGAAATCACCGCCTGGGGAAGCTGGTACTCCATAAATGCGTTACGCCCCTGCCGGTTGATATGATCGATGCGAGCCGCGAGCACGGGGTCGTCTGGCGGCGCAAATGGCAGCTTATCGATTACCACCAGGGAAAGCGCCTCGCCGCGTACATCCACGCCTTCCCAAAAGCTCTGGCTACCCAGCAGCACGGCATTATTAAGGGAACGGAAACGCTCCAACAACTCGCTGCGCGCGCTCTCGCCCTGGACCAAAATAGGATAATCGAGGCCTGCTTTTTCCCAAGCATCCCGCAGGAGTTCATGCCCCAGACGCATTGCGCGCAGAGATGTAAATAAAAGAAACGCACGTCCCCGGCTGGCGATGAGAACCGGCAGCGCCGCCTCGACCACGGACGCGGTGTAATCGCGGCTACTCGGCTCGGGCAGGCCGGAAGGCACATACAAGACAGCTTGTTTGGGGTAATCGAAGGGACTGTCCCAACAGGCGGCACGAGCTTCGGACAAGCCCATTTCGGCGCAATAGTGGCTAAAATCGCCTTTTACCGCCAGGGTGGCCGAAGTAAAAATCCAGGCGCGCGGGTTTGCCGTCAGTTGCTTACGAAAAATGTCCGCGATGGATAAGGGCGTGGCGTTGAAATGCAGACTCTGGCTGCTTACTTCTAGCCAGAACACATGGCTTCCATCGGTTCCATCGCGCCAGCGACGGATGCGCCCGGCTAATTCCACGCCCCGTTTCCAACAGTTCTCCAGCCCCTCGGCCCGCTCCGCCTGCGATTCGAGATGCCGCACCAGATCCTCCAATCGATCGGCCAATTCAGCCACGGCAGGGATAAAACCGCTCAAGCGTTTGGCCGCCTCTTGGGTCAAACGGGCATTCTCTTCTTTCAGGCTCAAGCGCACATCGCGAAGGGATTTTTCCAGAGCCCCCGCCGCTTCCGGCAATGCCGCGAAATCCTTGGCATGGGTCAGCGCCTCCACGGTCGCATCCCGCGCCAATTCCAGCAATTGTCCGCCGCCGACGCTTTCGCCAAAAAACAGGCTAGCGGTTTCAGGCAATTGGTGCGCCTCGTCGAAGATCACGGTATTACAAGCGGGCAACAGTTCCGTCACACCCTCGTCGCGCAGCCACACGTCGGCAAAGAACAGGTGATGATTGACCACCACCACGTCTGCGGCCATGGCCCGTTTGCGCGCCTCCAGGATAAAACAGTCCTTGTGCCAAGCGCATTCCTGGCCGAGACAATTGTCGCGGGTGGACGTAACATGACCCCAGATTCCGGCATTTTCCGGAACGGAGGTGAGGCCGCCCTTATCCCCGCTATCGCTGTTGGCGACGTAACTTTTGATCAAGGGTAAATAATGCGCATCGTCCCGATTCATGAAGCGTCCCTCATGGGCTGCCCGATCGAGGTGATAGTAACAGATATAGTTGGCGCGGCCTTTCAGTATGGCCACGGTGACCGGAACTTTGAGCGCCTTGCGCACGGCGGGGATGTCGCGATTGAACAACTGGTCCTGCAGCGTCTTGGTGCCGGTTGAAACAATCACCTTGCCGCCGGACAGCAGAGAAGGTATCAGGTAGGCAAAGGTTTTCCCGGTTCCCGTTCCGGCCTCGGCTACCAGGATGGATTGTTGAGAAATCGCCTCGGAAACGGCGTGCGCCATGTCAACTTGCTGCGTGCGGAGGCGGTAACCCGGCGCAATCTGCGCCAACGGTCCGTCATCGGCGAAGATGGAGTCGAGTTCTACCATGCAAAACCTAGGAGCGGGAAAGTCGCCATGGTAGCACGGCTGGGGCTGACGCTATCTAAGACGATTCCTTCATCGGGCCTGGACATCGCATTCCGGGTAGCCGAAAAAATAACCCTGGCCCCAATCCACCCCCATCTCCCTTAGCACATGCGCCGTTTCACCATCCTCTATGCATTCGGCAATGGTTTTGATCCCCTGCTTTTGCGCGAGTATCACGATACTTTCCACCATACCGAATACCTTAGAGTTTTGCCGCAGATTACGCACCATCCAACCCTCGATCTTCAAGAAGCTGACGGGAAGTTCCGCCAAATAAAGAAAGGAGGAATAGCCGCTACCGAAATCATCCAAGGCCAAGCGAAAACCGAAGTCCAACAAGGGCTGCAAATCCCGAGCCAAGCCGCCCAAATCATTCAAAAACTGGCGCTCGGTGATTTCGAGCACAACAGGCATCACGGGGCCAAGGTGGCCCTCGCATTGAGCACAATGATGCAGGGCATTGTCCATCAAGCCCTGCACCAAATCGCTGCGCGCCAGGAACTGAGGCGACAAATTGATGAAATGCAGCATCTCGCTGCGCGCCTTGGCGGCGCTTTGACTTGCCGCACAACGTGCCAAAGCTCGGTCGGTAATCATCTGATCGACCTCATGCACCAGGTTGACGCCTTCCGCTGCCTCAATGAATTCCCCGGCGGATTGTATGCTTCCATCGGGCAGCACCAACCTGGCCAAGGCCTCGTCGGCTACCACTTGATTGGTCGCCAAGTCTACGATTACCTGGTAGGCCGGTATAATCCGGGATTTCTGCAAGGCATGCTGCAAGGTACCGGCTTTGGATAAAGTTCCCCGCTTGCCGCTTTCGCTGACGACCACGCAATCGCGTCCGGCTCTTTTGGCTTCGTACAAACAATCGTCGGCTTCCGAGATTACCCGAGAATAGTCATCCTCAGCATTGCGCAGCATACCGATTCCGATGCTCATCGTTACGTCCAAGTCGCCTTGAGAAGTCGGCACCGGTGTGGACCTGAGCGCTATGCGCAGTCTATCCATAGCGGCAACGGACGCGCTGCCCTCTGCCTGATGCAGAAATACGACGAATTCCTCACCTCCCCAGCGCGCAGCCCAGTCGCCCTCGCGGAGTTCCTGGTTCATCACCTTAGCGACTTGCCGCAATACCTCGTCGCCGATATCGTGCCCATAATGGTCGTTGATCAATTTAAATCGGTCCAAATCACACAGAGCAACGGCGAACTGTTCCCCAGTACGCTTTGCCCGTGCAAATTCTTCGCTAAACCGAAGCTCCGCTGCACGCCGGTTCGGCAGCAAGGTCAAGCTGTCCGTCATGGCCATGGTACGCAAAATTTCGCGCTGCCGTTGCTGCAACAAAGTATGGCCGAACCACGCCGCCAGCAGTTCCATGAAAGCCGTATCGTCGCCGCTAAACCCGCCAGGAAGCGGTTCCCGCTTCATAAACACGAGTGTCCCGGAAATAGCGCCGTCTATCC
>JAIOJO010000022.1 GCA_019911985.1 Sulfuricellaceae bacterium
GGATGCGGCGCTGAAAAACCAAGCGCAAACGATACTCGACGCCGTCGGCAAAACCGTGTGGCTGGAACGCGAAGAGCAGATGGACGCCATCACCGCCGTATCCGGCAGCGGGCCGGCCTATGTGTTTTATTTCCTCCAGGCCATGCAGGAAGCCGCTGTGGAACTCGGCTTCGATAGCGAAACCGGCAAAACCCTGGCGCTCGAAACCCTGATCGGCGCGGGCCGGCTGGCGGCCGGCAGCCCCGAGGATTTCGCTACCTTGCGCGCCAACGTCACTTCCAAGGGCGGCACCACCGAGCGCGCCATCGCCACGATGGAAGCCGCCGAAGTGCGCGCCAACATCGTCAAGGGCATCCACGCCGCCAACGCCCGCTCGGCGGAACTGGGCAACGAACTCGGAAAGGCGAATTAATCATGCTGGCTCAAGCGCTGCAATTCCTGCTCGAATCCATAGGCAACTTCTTCGTGCTCGCGCTGCTGCTGCGCTTTTATCTGCAGTTGACGCGGGCACCCTTCCGCAACCCTTTCGCCCAATTCGTCGTGGCCTTGACCGATTTCGCGGTCAAACCTCTACGCCGCATCGTTCCGGGGCTGGCGGGTCTGGATTTGTCCTCGCTGCTGGGCGCATGGCTGATCGAATTTGTCCTGCTGTTCGCCGTGCTGGCCTTGAGCGGCTTTCCGCTGCTGGCCGCCGGCTTCGGCGTGATTCCGGGGGTCGCTTTCTGGGCGGCGGTCAAGCTCGCCGGGCTGACGCTGTATATCTTGATGGGGGCGGTTTTAATTCAGGCGCTGCTCAGTTGGGTAAACCCTTACACGCCACTGGCACCTTTGCTGCACGCGCTGGCTGAACCTTTATTGCGCCCGGTGCGGCGCATCGTGCCGACGGTGGGCGGCGTGGATTTATCGCCCTTGGCGGTGCTGTTAGTTATCCAGTTGCTGCTGATGGTGCCGCTCGCGCTGCTCGAACGCCTCGCCTATAGCCTGATTTTCTAAGGCCATGGCCGCCTGGTATCGCCACGACGACAGGCGCCGGGTATTGATCCTGAGCCTGTACATCCAGCCGGGCGCCAAGCGCACCGAAGTGGCGGGCCTGCACGGCGAAGCGCTCAAAATCCGCATCGCCGCGCCGCCGGTAGATGGCGCGGCCAACGACGAACTGATCGCCTTCCTGAAAAAAACCTTGGGCGTGCCCGCCAGCCATATCCACCTCAAGCATGGCTTGAGCGGGCGCAGCAAGGTCGTGGAAATACAGCCGCCTTGCGCATCGCCGGAAGTCTTGCTGCAGAAATAGAGGAAAGCGTTTTCACGCGGCCACGGAAGATCTCTGGCTGGGAGCCATTGCGGAGGCCTTTGGCGTGCATTACATTACGGTGAGCCAGACGATAAGTGCTTTTGAATCGAAACATCGCAATAAAGTGTGATTTTGCAAGATTTGACCCTGTGTTTGTGGTTCCATCGCAAGGTCGATGGGCTGATGCTGATGCAAGCCGGCGCTTGAGGCAAGATGCAACAATGATACTTTTTCTACAGCCTCGTTAGGCCACAGTCACATGCGCCTTGTCACCTGGAATTGCTGTCGTGGGCAATATGCAAAGAAAGTTCCGCTTCTTGAACCGCTCGCGCCGGATATTGCCGTGATCCAAGAATGTGCCAAGCCGGTGGCAGAATCAAATCGTTGCCTTTGGTTTGGCGATAATCCGCGCCAAGGGGTTCTCATCCAGTCGTGGGGTTCCTACACCGTCCATCCTCTGCCGCCCATTCCAGATGTTCCGAAGTACATCATTCCGATTCAGGTTCATGGGCCAGCCGACTTTGTGCTCTTCGCAGTCTGGTCAAAGGTGAACGCGCGGTACCGCTACGTTGAGGCTGTTGTTCGTGCCGTCGAGCTTTATCAAGATCTATTCGCCGCCTCGCCTAGCGTACTCATCGGCGATCTGAATTCAAATGCAATATGGGATAACACCCACCCGACGGAGCTAAACCATTCAGCATTGGTCAAACAGCTCGATCGTCTTGGGCTGTCAAGCTCTTATCACCACTTTTTTGGTGAGGCGCATGGAGCGGAAACGCGCCCAACCTACTACTTTCATTGGAATAAACAGAAGCCCTTTCACATTGACTACTGCTTTGTTCCCGTCTCGTGGGTCTCCAACATCCGAAGTGTCGAAATCGGCTCCTATGGTGAATGGCAGCATCATAGCGATCACCGCCCCTTACTCGTAGAGGTCGCCAATGTGGCCTAATCGGGTAAGGACCCCCGAATCGGGCATCGAGACATCGGGGTCACCCATTAGCCCGCCTGAGCGTTCTCGTTGGGCGTCAGCGGTCGCTTATCGCGGAGCATGGAATGATAATTACATTTTCCGTGCAATTTTGAAGCCAGCCATGAAAGTCTATTCAGCGGTAATTAAGCGGTGCCCACAAACTGGCCTGTTCGTTGGTTTTGTTCCCGGTTTTCCCGGCGCTCATTCCCAGGGGGAAACGCTGGATGAAGTCAACCACAACCTGCGCGATGTTATTGCAATGCTTCTGGAGGATGGAGAACCTATGCTGGAGCGGAGTTTGTCGGTGTTCAAAACGTCGCCGTCGCTTGAGGCATGGGCAATATTCCCGTCCTCAAGCCCAATGAAGTAATCGCCATTCTCATCAAACTCGGCTTCATCGAAGTCCGCCAACGCGGATCACACAAATAATTCCGCGATACCGCAGGCCACTGCACAACGGTTCCGTTTCATCAAGGTCGAGACATCTCCCCAATTTTGCTGCGTCAAATCGCCAAAGACATCGGCCTCGCGCTTGATGGGTTGCTCAAACACAGATAGCCCAACCAGGCAGTCAACACGGACGCTGCGCACCCCTCTCTCATCTGTGCCCCTAGGCGGAACATCAGGAATATCCCACATTTCCGGTAAGGTTTTCCCTCGTTTTTTATAGGACTTTCCCTGATTCTATTCGGTTTTTTGCTGGGATATGCTGAATACCCGCCGGTATCGCTTATTCTCGAAAAACAATATTCACCCTGCAAACTTTATGGCGGCGTGTTTGCGAACTTAAATGGACACCAGGAGGAAACCAACCATGAGCTACATCTTCAAAGGCCGCTTGTGCGGCTACATCTGCCCGGAGTGCCCGGAGCCCCTGTCCGGCGTCACGGTGCGGCTCTACCGTGCAGCCCAAACGAACCTCACGGCCTTGGCGGTGGCCAGCCCCAAAGATACCTTCGCGATACTCTCCGACGATGACGTCACGGCCAAGGCCGGGCGCTTGATCGCAGAAGCCAAGGCCGATGCCCAGGGCAACTTTGTCTTCGAATTGGGCGAGGCGCAAAAATACGTCGGCGAGGCCTTCGATATCGACGTTTACTGCGGCACGGTGCCGCAGCATCCGCCGGGACCCCGCCCGCTGCAATTCTCGATTACCACGCTACAACCGCAATGGCGCCAGACCGCGCGCGACATGATCGCGGCGTGGGAGTATTGCGTGCCGCAACGCTATTGGTGCGCGGTGCGCGCGCGATTCGACGCCTGGACCCTCTGCGGGTGCGTCACGGCATGCGACACCCAACAGCCCGTCATGGGCGTGCGCGTGTTCGCTTACGACGTCGATTGGATCCAGGACGATCCGCTCGGCAACGCCATGACGGATGCGACGGGGCGCTTCCGTATCGACTACTCCAGCAGCGATTTCAAGCGCACGCCGTTCTCGCCGTTCATTAATCTGGAATTGACGGGGGGACCGGACGTTTACTTCCACATCGAGGCGGCGGACGGCACGCCGCTGTTGGTCGAGCCCTCCTCGCAGGGGCGCACGCCGGGGCGCGAGAACGTCGGGCACTGCTGCTGTGTCGATCTGTGCTTGAAAGAGCCGCCGCGGCAAGACCTTCCCACCATCCCGCTCTTCACCAATGTCGGCCAATATCACGTCGATCCAGTCAACTACCACGATTTCACCGTCGATGGCTTGACCACGGCCGGCGGCTACGCCTTCACCGGCACCCTCCCGCTGATCGGCATCCTGCCCGACGGCCAGGTGTCGACCGACATGGAATATCGCTTCCGCATCGCCGAGTACGACCCCGCCACGGCAATGCTCGGGGCGGTCATGGACGTGGATACCTCCATGGTCAGCGCGACGTCCATCGGCAAGCTCCAATATTGGAGCTGGAACAGCGTTCTTAGTGCTTGGGAGGTCAAGTCCGCGGATTACTGGGTCAACAACCCCGGCGCCACGATCAGCATTCCGCAACCGGCGGGGCCGGCACTGGCGGTGAGTCTTAATAAGGATGTGGGTCCGGGCGGCTGGGTCCGGGTGCCGCGCGAGAATGGCTTGTTCCCCGGCGGCGTCGGGCGCTTCATTCCGCAAGGCGGCTTGATCAATCTGATGACCACAAAGCTGACCGACGAGTCTTACGATCTCACCGTGCCCGCACCGGGGACGAGGGCCGGCGATAGCGTTCCGGCGGTGAAAAAATCGGGTGCCCACACCTTCAAGCTGTTCTTCGAGGCGCGCGATGTCGGCAACGTCGCGCTGTTGCCGGGCAGCAACGCGCTCGACAAGATCGTATTCAGCAATACGCATTACACCTACGTCCGTCATCCCTCCTGGGCGGGCAGCACGCCCACGACGCGGGGGGTGGTGTCGCTGGACATCCTGGAACTGGCGGCGCCGGGTGCCGGCTGCGGGAAGCTGAATAACGAGTTGCACGCCTTGTTTACGGTATATCACCCGTTCATGGGCAGCGCGCGCGTCTATTTCGAAGGCAATCCGGTGCTGCCCGCGGATTTGCCGCTTGCCATCGGCGGCGGCGAAGCGGTATCGCCGGCGGGTGGGCATCTGTTCGACATCTCGGCTCTGCAGCCTTGCGCCTACATCTTGTGGCTGGAGGCGACGCTGAACCTCACCTCAGGATGGGGGCGCATCGCCGATGCCACGGCGTGGGATCACATCGCCTTCTGTAAGGGCTGAGCTATAGAACCACGTCAAGGGGCTGCCGCACAAAGCGCGGCAGCCCCTTATCTT
>JAIOJO010000232.1 GCA_019911985.1 Sulfuricellaceae bacterium
TTCAAGATGTTATGCGTGAAGGCCAGGAACTGATCGTCCAAATCGAGAAAGACGAACGAGGCAATAAGGGCGCCGCGCTCACGACTTTCATCAGCCTGGCGGGCCGTTATCTGGTGCTAATGCCCAATAATCCGCGCGGCGGCGGCGTATCGCGTCGCATAGAGGGCGAAGAACGCAACGAATTGCGCGACATTATGGCGCAACTCGAAGTTCCAGGCGGCATGAGCATTATCGCCCGCACCGCCGGCATTGGTCGAAATTTGGAAGAACTGCAGTGGGACCTCAAATATCTGCTGCAGTTGTGGACAGCGGTGGAAGGTGCGGGCAACTCCCAATCGGGCGCCTTTCTCATATATCAAGAAGGTAGCTTAGTCATCCGCGCGATCCGTGACTATTTCCAGCCGGATATCGGCGAAATTCTGATCGATACCCCGGCGATTCACGAGCAGGCCGTCCAGTTCATGGGCCACGTCATGCCGCAGAACGTCGGCAAGGTCAAACTGTATCAAGATGACGTGCCGCTGTTCTCCCGCTTTCAAATCGAACACCAGATCGAAACGGCCTTCTCTCGCGAAGTTTCTTTGCCCTCCGGCGGTGCCATCGTGATCGACCACACCGAGGCGCTAGTCTCGGTCGATGTCAACTCAGCCCGTGCCACAAGAGGATCGGATATTGAGCAGACCGCGCTCAATACCAATCTGGAAGCCGCCGATGAAGTGGCGCGCCAAATGCGCTTGCGCGACCTGGGTGGGCTGCTTGTGATCGACTTTATCGACATGGAAAGCCAGCGCAATCAGCGTGAAGTCGAAAACCGCCTTCGCGATGCCTTGCATTACGACCGTGCGCGCGTGCAAATGGGCAAAATATCGCGTTTCGGGCTATTGGAGCTATCACGCCAGCGCTTGCAACCCAGCCTCGGCGAAACCAGCCATATCCCGTGTCCTCGCTGCCATGGAACCGGCCATATTCGCGGCATCGAATCCTCGGCCCTGCATATCCTGCGGCTCATGCAGGAAGAGGCCATGAAGGAAAACACCGTGTCGGTTCACGTCCAGCTCCCTGTGGACGTCGCCACCTTCCTGCTGAACGAAAAACGTAGCGATATTCACACGATTGAATCGCGCATGCGCATCAGCGTCGTCCTGATTCCGAACATCCACCTCGAAACACCCCACTACTCCATCACCCGTATTCGGCGCGATGAAGTTGGCAGCACTCAAGGCACCCAGGTTAGCTATCAAATGATGGAATTGCCGAGTGATGTGGAAGGTGCCAAGCAGGCCGGCGACGAATCGAAGCCAACTCGCCCGCAGGCAGCCGTACAAGGAATTACGCCGGAACGTCCCGCCCCTGTTATTGCAAAAACCACGTCTTGGCTAAGCAAAATAAAATCCTGGTTCCAACAAATGGGCGGGGCTGCGGAACAGCCTGAACCGGTAAAAAAACACATTACCAATCGACAAGATCAGCAGCGCCGTGAAGGTAACCGCGCACGCCGCGACCGTGAACCGCGCCCAGAGCATGCACGAACAGAGAGCGAACGCGCATCGCGGGGCCAACAAAAGCCTCGCCAACAGCAACCCAAGCGAGAACCCCGTCCGGCGCCCGATGCTGCTCAGCAAGCGCAAATAAGCGCACCCGAATCCACCGCTCCAGAGGGCGGCGAGCCCCGTGCCCGCCGCAGCCGGCGCGGCGGCAGACGCAACGATCAGCGGCGCGAAGAATCTCCTCGCTCGATAACGACTATCCCAGACACGCTCCCGCCCGAGACGCCTATATTTTCTCCAGCTAGCGAAGCAGTCGCGCCAAGCCAAGCTTTGCCGGAACCGAGTGCTAAAGCGGTAATGCCGGCTGTTCAGGCGGAATCGAATCCAGAACCGAAAGCCGTCGCGATTATGGAAACACCGCGTTTGGACAATGCGGCGGTCGAGACAGAGGACGTTTCTAGCGTGGAGACGGCCACGCCAGCCATGGCAGCCGCTACAACAACTGCAGCTATAGCCGGTGTCGCCGAGCAAGAGGGCAATGCGGCTGCCCAAGCAGCGGATGAATCCGACACCAAGAAGAAGAGCGACAGCCGTAGCCGCAGCCCTCGTCGCCGCACAGCTCCACCACCGGCACAACAGGCTGAAAGCACAAGCGAGCTGGTTATGATTGAAACGCGACCAGAAGCGGCTCAAGCAGAGGAAGCCGAGCCACCCGCCACGGCAAAACCGCGGGAGCGTATCGTCCCAGCTTGGAAGACGGTAGATTCGACTGCGCCAGCAGCGCCGTTGGAACAGGTAGAAACCCAGAAATAAGGTTCATCGCTAAAAAAAGGGGCCGGCTTCATAACCGGCCCCTTTTTTTTCAATTATCGGCCTAGGCCGGTTTTTTGATCAAAATGTCTTGCAACAACCCGGCAGAGGCATCTTCCACCAAATTCAACACATGCTCGAAGCCCTGCGCACCGCCGTAATAAGGATCGGGAACTTCATTTTCGATGTACTTTTGACTGAACTTCAAAAACAATTGGAGTTTATATTGATGTTCGGGTGAGCAAAGACGCCGCAACTCAGCCATATTCGCCCTATCCATTGCCAAAATATAGTCGAAAAGATAAAAATCTTCATTGTTCACTTGACGTCCTCGCAGGCGGCTCAAATCATATCCACGTTCACTTGCAGCCGCTTGGGAACGAAGGTCAGGTGCCTCGCCTATATGGTAATTATGGGTTCCAGCAGAATCAATGCGAATAAATTGGCTCAGGCCGGCGAGTTCGACCATAGAGTGAAAAACGCCCTCTGCCGTTGGCGAGCGACAAATGTTTCCCATGCAAATGAATAAAACGCTAACTTCCTTCATACAGATATGCGGGCTTGGACGGCAAAAATTCGGATTTCGAGGAAAACACTTTCATATTTATCCTCCGCCACGGCTTGCTAGCGAACAGAGTCGATACCTTGAAATGGGCCGAGAGGCTGCATGTTTTCTTCAAGCTCATGAATCGCGGGCTGGCCGCCTGTCAGTTTGTAGATGACCACATCGTTTTTGATCAAAATAATGCCATTGAAGCGCCAGCCGACAACATCTACTTTACGTTTGAAATTCAGGAAGTCCGCCCAAAAATTTCCATAGCGCTGACGCTTAATCGACTTTTGATCAACCTCATATCCTTTACAGGCGCTCTTTGCCGCAATGCACTCTTCTACACCGGCATCCAAATCTCGTGCATTGACTGACGGGCTAGGGATGAAACGCCGAATTACGTCTGAATAATTGAGGATAGTTATGTTCGGATTGGCCTCTGGATCTAATTTCAGTTTTTTCAAGTCGGCAAGAGTCGTTTTGTGAACAATAATGGAATCGAATGTTTTCTGTGCATCTTGGTAGCTCGCCCAGGGACTATCCATGACAGAATTTGACTCTGGCAACAGAGTGCCGCAACTCGTTAAAGCAAAAGAAAAAAGACATATTGCCAACGCCTTATGCGCCAGACGTGAAGTAGTGAGCATAGATCCCCCGCGTATAATTGCCTCTCCTCGAATTATAGGGGTAGGCGCTTTCTCTACAAGCTCAAATTGCCGTTCGAAAAAATCCATTGATAAATATAGAAGGACTCTTACCGTCAGCCTCAGATCGAAAGAAATGACCTTGTATGTCACTCCCACTCGATCATTTCCAGATGCCAGAGACCAGCATAAACACTTGTTTTCGTCGTTCTAAACATCACACTTTACCGTCACTTTTACCGTCGAAAAACGAACGCATTTGCTGACGCGGGAGATGGACTCGGTTTGACGGGCGGCTACTCCAGCGCATCAATCATCAACTATCGTCACGAGCAGCCGGGGCACTTCTTTTGATAAAGTCTAGAAATATCGTAGCACAACTGCGACTCCAGCCATCAAATAAAACTTGCCGATCATTTGAAATGGTGATGAATATCGTAGCATGGCTACGACTGAAAGAACCAAGCTAAACACCCTCTACAGGCAATGGGCGCCAGGAACCCCTCACATCGGAAGACCTGACGGCACAGAGCATCTCTGCCGACTTAGCCGTCCACTACGTGCGCGCTGGTTGGCTTTTCCGCTTGGCGCGTGGGTGTATACTGCCACCCCAACGATACGCTGGAACTTCACCTCAGCCTGATCCTGCTGCAACGCACCGTCGATGGACTGCATGTTGGCGGCAAGTCCGCCCTCGATTGGTATGGCGTGCGGCACTACCTGTCACAACAGCCGGTCCTGCACCTTTATGGCTGGACGGCGGCCCGCTTGCCCGACTGGTTCACTGAACGCTTCCCGGCGGAATATCACCGCAAGCGCCTATTCGACGAGCCATCAATCGATCCGCTTCATGCCGGACCATTCGAAAAGCGTAGCGGCGCGCCCCGAGTCTCGACACCAGAACGCACGCTGCTGGAAGTGCTCAGCGAGGTGGGAGTGCGCCAAGCGCTACAGGAAGCGCGTGAACTCGCGGAGAGTGCCTACAGCCTGCGCGCCGACGTGCTGCGTGATTTGCTGCAGCACTGCTCTAGCGTGCGGTACTGCGTTGGACTGTGACAGCATACGATGGACGATGCGATTGCCGGAGCACCGGCCCAATACGTGCCACGCTTGAGGCGTTTGACTTCCGTTCTCGATGTGTATAAAATTTTATACAAAGTGAAGTGATGAGCGACGAAAAAGAGATTCGCTGGGTGGGTTCCGCCTACGACGACTTGTTGGCATTCCCGGACGACCCACGTCGCTCCGCTGGTTTCCAATTGGGTAAGGTCCAAGTTGGTTTGGACCCGGATGACTGGAAGCCGTTCGATGATGTCGGGGCCGGCACCAAGGAAATCCGCATTCGGGAGGCCAGCGGCATCTATCGGGTGATGTACGTCGCCAAGTTCGAGGAAGCCGTATATGTCCTGCACTGCTTCCAGAAGAAGACTCAGGCAACCAGCAAGCAGGACAAGGGTATTGCCGAGGCGCGCTATCGCGCCGTGGTCAATGCGAGAAAGGCACAGAAATGAAGATCGACACCGAAATCCGCCATGTAACGAAGCCAGGAGCAAACCTCTTCCTGGAGCTTGGCTTCGCGCCCGCTGAGGCCAAGCGCTTGCAGGCAGCCTCTCGCAAGCAGATCAAAGACACCCAATTGCTGAAGCAGCAGTTGATGGACGAGCTGTCCACCTGGATTGCCGAGCATCACCTGAAGCAAGCCGAAGCGGCCGAGATCCTGATGGTTTCGCGTCCGCGCGTGTCCGACGTGGTGAACAAGAAAACGGCCAAGTTCACCATCGACACGCTGGTGGAAATGCTCAGCCGCGTCGGCAAGCCGGTCAAGCTGGCCATCGGTTGACGCGCTGAACGACTGACCACTTCCATCAATTCCCGCACCAGCGGCGGTAAGCCGCTATCCATTCCGCCCCCTCTGGCGGCGGATCAGGCATCGGCAGATCGAGGATCGGGATTGCCTGAGTTGACTTTCCATGCACGCAAATAGCGACGATATGGCCGCGGCTGGTGATATCGACCTTGCCCACGGTCACTTCCTGCCCAAGCACACGGGTCGTGAATGGCAGGGAGAGCCTCTCTTCTATCATGGCGAAGAACCCGCCAGCCTGCTCCGACTCCGTTGTAGGCATCCGTGGTCGCATCCTCGATAAGTTTATCCAGGTATTTCGTGGTGAACTTCGTCGTCTTTTTCGCTTTCATCATCGCGAAGACTTCTTCCAGAGACCTGCATCGGCGAGGCGCCGAACCAAGGCGCCGCGTTTTCCATGCCGGGCCATGAACTGAACCAGCTTCCGATCGAAGTCGGCCCGGGCTGCGCACAGCGCATAGGCATCGGATAGATCGACGAGCGCACGCTTTACCTCGTCGTAGGCAGACGCGATGCCACGTTCGGCTAGTTTGTCGGCAGCCTGCCAGCACGGGTCGAAATCTGCTGCCAGCGTGCGCAGGTAGGTTTCCCGCTTGGTCCGCCGTTCGGCCTCAGCCTTTTTGCGCCGTACTGCTTCCTGCCTTTTTCTCGCTTCGGCAGCGGACGCCGCCAGTTTCTGAAGCTCTGCAACAGTACGCCGCGTCCCTGGTTTTTCAATCGGCTGATGTTCGCGCTGCCAGGCAAGGAAACGTAATTTCAACTTACGCTCGGCCTGCTGCGCATTCCCGGTCAACAGCAGTTTGAGCATCGCGGTTTTCTCTGCCGCAGGAAGCGCGGCGATCCAGACATCCAGTTCCGCGTCGCTCTCGCTATCGGGTTTTGAACCTTGCTGGTCAGAGAGTCCGGCCGCTGCCAGCAGATCCCCATCGACCTCCAGAAATTCCGCCAGCGATTGCTGGGCAGCGGTCAGGCGGGAAAGTCCGGGCGGCGGTTGGGGCTCGGTGGCCTTTTCGTCAACTTCACCAACGCTCACGCCGGCCAACCACCCGAGATATAGCGGACGCATGTCGCCACGCAGCAACTCGTCACGCAATGGTACAAGCCTGCCCATCCAGCCTCGCCCATCCTCTTCGGCAAAGCGATCGTAGTTGTTACTCTCGTTCAACTCCCATCCAAGCAACCAATGTGTCTTCGCCTGCTCAACCGAAAAAACGGTTTTGGTCTTGAAGGCCCGGAGGGTCTCGGCATCGAATGCATTTTTCGGCACCCGCAGGTACAGCAGGCAAGTACACCAGTTAGCCACATAGACGTGAGCATCAAAGTAGCGTCGCATCCAATCGGCGGGATCGCCCTTGAGATCGCCCCACTGGTAATCATTGACGAAGCTGGTCGGCGTAATGCTGGCACGAGACGAGCGCGCGCGCAGTTCCGCCATCTGCTTCGGGGTCAGTGGCTCGTCAATGGCGACGAATTCGTAGTACTGGTATTCACTCATTACGATTCACTTTTTACGAAATGGAGCTATTTCCATTTCCGGGCATATTTATCACGAATACGTTGGGTATCGGGCGATGTGATCGATGGCAAGTCATGCGCCGATTCGATACCCCATGGCCTTGTATCCGTGTCGTCGCTTGTCCCACATCCGCAGCAGCGCCGGGTGGCCCGTGTCGACGAAATCGATGATCCGCACATCGGTCTTGTTGGCATGCTCCCGGTGCAGCCGGCCAGCGTACTGCTGCAAAGTACCTTTCCACGACACCGGCATCGCCAGCACCAGGGTATCCAACGGCGGATGGTCGAACCCCTCCCCGACCAGCCTGCCGGTCGCGAGCAGTACGCGCGGCGCTTCCGCGGGTAATGCCTCGATCTGCCCAATCAATGCCGTTCGCTGCTTCCGTGACATCCGGCCGTGCAGAACAAACAGTTGTGAATTTCTCCGTCCAAAGCCGCCGAAATGGCTTCGAGATGGTCGGTACGCTCGGTCAGCACCAGCACCTTCCGGCCTTGGCTGAAGGCGCGTCCGATTTCGCCCGCAATGGCGGCTGTTCGGGCCTGGTCATTGGCGAGGTGCCGGAACACATCCTGAATTCCTGCTTCGAGCGGCAGGTCGATGCACGCATGCAGCGAATACGGCGCCACCTCCAGGTCGTGCGGGGTACCTGCAGGTTTTGCTGCCGTGTGCCGAATCGGTCCACATTGCATGAAGATGATCGGTTGCTGGCCGTCGCGACGGATCGGCGTGGCGGTGAGGCCGAGCACGTATTTCGCCTTGGTGCGCTTCAGAATGGCGTCGAACGACACGGCACCGACGTGGTGGCATTCGTCCACGATGACGTGACCATAGTTCTCGACCAGCGAGTTCACCTCGCCCTGCCGTGACAAAGACTGCATCACCGCGATGTCAATCTTCCCTGTAGGCTTGGCTTTGCCGCCGCCGATTGTTCCGATCATGCCCTTGCCGATGTCAAGGAAGGCCTGCAGACGCTCCTGCCACTGTTTGAGCAACTCGGTGCGGTGCACCAGTACCAGGGCGTGAACGCCACGCTTGGCAATCATCGCTGCCGCGGTGACCGTCTTGCCGAAGGCGGTAGGCGCGCACAGCACGCCGACGTCATGGCTCAGCATTTCCGCAACCGCCGATTGCTGATCCGGGCGCAACTTGCCGACGAAGGTGACGTCCAGCGGCTCGCCGCCGTACCGCTCATCACGCAGCTCGCAGCGGATGCCGTTGTCTCTCAACAATTCCTGCGCGGCATCCAGGCAACCGCGCGGCAAGGCAATGTGTTGCGGATAGTTCTCGGCACAGCCGATCACGCGCGGTTTATCCAGACCGACAGCCGCATCGCCTGCGCCTTGTAGAACGCTGGGTTCTGGAACGCGGCGAGGCGAATCAAGCGGTTCGCCAGCGCCTGTGGCAACTGCGCCTTCTCGAAGTAGATGAGATTAGCCAAGGTCACGGTGAGGAACCTGGGCATGGAAGACTCCGACAGCTCCGTCGTCGCCGATATCGAACGCCGCCACGGCTTCGCCATATCTTCTTCGTCAATGAATGTGACATCCAATGGATGTACTCCACCTCTAGCACGCAGAATGGTTGGCTCGATGTCGTGCGGCGCCATCGGTTGGATTGCAGCGAGGAACGCCCATTGATCGTCGAATGGGCGTAGCGCTACATCGACGAATACGCTGCAACCGTTCTCGCGAGGCAGTTTCTGCAGCGGCAAGGCGATCAGGTTGCCGAAACCACCCTTGGGCATCGTGTCCTGATTGGGAAACAGGCGGTCGTAGGACGCGAGCTTCAATTGCCGGGTGCGCGAGCAGGTATGGCTGATGATGGCCGTGCCCAGGCGGCGGGCATCGCGCGCCGGCACCTGGCCAGCGAAAAACACCCAGACGTGCGCCCCTTTGCCGGATCGTGAAATCTCGAGAGCCGCCTGCACACCGAGTTCGGTACATGATTGCACGAAGGCCCAGGCATCTTCTCTCCACTCGGCTTCGTCGAAATCGATGGCGAGAAAATGACAGGTATCGTCCTCCAGCAGAGGATAGACGCCGACTGTGTGCTTGCCGGTAAGATGGTCGTACAGGACTGCATCTGATAGCGGGATCAGTAGCCAGCTGCCGCAGTCCCCGCACTTGATACGAGGCTTCTCGCAAACACCAGCGCGCCATTCGTTGGCGCAGGCCGGCGAGTAACCCGACTTGGCCGAAGTCTTGCTTTCCCAGCGGATCGGATAGACATCCGTGCGTCCCTGGAACAACCGGCGAAACAGCGCCACCTTCTCGTCCGTGGAAAGCCGTGAAGGCTCCGGCGTCGAAGCTGGTGGCACTACATGCTCAGGCTGCGCGCGCCATTGAATGCTGTTCGCTTCCAGCAGGGCGATCAGTCGGGCGTTTTCAGCCTTCAATTCCACCGATGGATCGTGATCAATCATGGACTCAGTACTCGGTAATTATTGTCCCCGATGATAGATATCGGATACCGGAAGGATACAAATTTTCCGACTGACATCATATTTGCCACGCAGTTCGTTTCTCCTCGAGGGACGAATTGAGCGAAAAACATCGATATTTACAGCTCAGTAAACATGAACCGGAACGCCACTACGAAATACACAAGCTCGCCGGAATGCCTTTAGTTTATAGGCCGTTCTTGTTTGGCTTTACCGTCTTGAGGTCACACGGACACAACGGTAAACACAGATGCCGCGATTTTAAGGAAAAATCTACCGTCAGATTTACCGTCAAATCTTCGCGCTGCATGCATAACCCGCTGACACGATAACAAGCGCGAAGCCTTTCGACATCAATCGCTTACCGCCGAAAATCTGCGCAATTGACGATGTGTCCGTAGTGATCTTCAAAAACCAACAAGTCCCTAATAATGCTGAATAAGTTCTTGCCGCTTCGCATACCATTCACTCCCACTCGATAGTGGCAGGTGGCTTACCGCTGATATCGTAGACCACGCGGTTGATTCCCCGCACTTCGTTGATAATGCGGTTGGATACCTTGCCCAGCAAAGTATAAGGCAGCTCGGCCCAATGGGCCGTCATGAAGTCTTGAGTCTGCACAGCGCGCAGAGCCACCACGTAATCGTAGGTGCGTCCATCGCCCATCACTCCGACCGATTTCACCGGCAGGAATACGGCGAATGCCTGAGATGTTTTCTCGTACCAACCGGAAGCGCGCAGTTCCTCAATAAAAATAGCGTCTGCACGCCTCAGCAATTCGGCGTATTCGTGCTTTACTTCACCCAAAATGCGGACGCCCAGGCCGGGACCGGGAAATGGATGGCGATAAACCATGTCGTGGTGCAAGCCCAAAGCCACGCCCAATTCGCGAACCTCATCCTTGAACAGTTCGCGCAGCGGCTCCAATAACTTGAGATGCAGGGTATCCGGCAAGCCCCCCACATTGTGGTGGGACTTGATGGTGTGCGCCTTCTTGGTTTTGGCGCTGGCGGATTCGATCACGTCAGGGTAGATAGTGCCCTGAGCTAGCCATTTGGCGTTGGGCAGCTTGGCCGACTCGCGCTGGAACACTTCGATGAATTCGCGGCCAATAATTTTGCGCTTCTGCTCTGGGTCGGTCACGCCCGCCAAGTGCTTCATGAACTCGGCGCCGGCATCGACGTGGATTACCTTCACACCGAGGTTCTTGGAGAAGGTCTCCATAACTTGCTCCGCCTCGTTCAAGCGCAGCAGCCCGTTGTCGACAAAGACGCAGGTCAACTGGTCGCCAATAGCGCGGTGCAGCAAGGCCGCGACCACGGACGAATCCACACCGCCGGATAGGCCGAGGATAACCTCATCCGTCCCGACCTCCGAGCGCACTTTGCCTATGGCCTCGTCGATGTAGTCGGGCATATTCCAATCGTAACCGCAATCGCAGATTTCATGGACGAAACGCTCTATGATCGCTTTGCCTTGCAGGGTATGCGTCACTTCAGGATGGAACTGCAAGGCATAGAATTTGCGCGTCTCATCCGCCATGCCTGCGATGGGCGTGGCGGCGTTGCTGCAAATGACCTTAAAGCCCGGCGGCATCGCCGTCACTTTGTCGCCATGACTCATCCATACATCCAGCAAACCATGGCCCTCCGTATTGCTGCGGTCTTGAATATCGCGCAGCAATGCGGAATGGCCTTGGGCACGAATTTCCGCATACCCAAATTCGCGTTTGGCGGCATTTTCTACGGCGCCGCCTAATTGCGCCGCCATGGTCTGCATGCCGTAGCAATTACCCAGCACCGGGACGCCCAAGTCAAATACGACTTGCGGTGCACGTGGCGTTTCCTCCTCGTACACAGAGGACGGGCCACCGGAAAGAATGATGCCTTGGGGATTAAATTCGCGAATAAAATCTTCGCTTACATCGTTGGGGTGTAGCTCGCAATAGACGCTGGTTTCGCGCACCCGGCGGGCAATCAACTGGGTGTACTGAGAGCCGAAATCGAGGATGAGGATTTTTTGGTGCATAGCAAGATAGCCGTAATGAGTAATGGGAAATGCGCAATGGGTGTAGAGATGGGCAGGGC
>JAIOJO010000233.1 GCA_019911985.1 Sulfuricellaceae bacterium
GGAGAGACCCGCATGGAGCAAGACAAGTCCCACTGGGAAAAGGTATACCAGACCAAGGATTCCACCGAGGTGAGCTGGTACCGCAATCACTTGGATACCTCGCTGGCCTTCATCGAGCAGACCGGGATAAGCCGTGATGCGCGGATCATCGATGTCGGCGGAGGCGCCTCGACGCTGGTGGACGACTTGCTGGCACAAGGCTATGCGAATGTGTCGGTGCTGGATATTTCGGCTGCCGCGCTCGCGACCGCCAAGGCGCGGCTGGGCGCGCAGGGCGAAAAAGTGCAATGGCTGGAGGCCGACATCACCCGCGCCGAACTGCCTCATCATTACTATGACGTATGGCACGATCGCGCCGTGTTTCATTTTCTCACCGGCGCGGACGACAGGCAGCACTATGTCGAACGGGTGCTGCATGCGGTCAAGCCCGGCGGCCACATCATCATGGCCTGTTTCGGCCCGGATGGCCCGCTCCAATGCAGCGGGCTGGATACCGTGCGCTATAGCCCGGATCGATTGCATGGCGAATTCGGCGCGCCTTTCCGCCTAGTCAACAGCGCCAGCGAGGACCACCGGACGCCTTTCGGCAAGGAGCAGCAGTTCGTGTATTGCTATTGCCGGGTCGAGGCGGACAATTAAACTCCGTTTGTTTTCATAAGGCCTAAAAATGCCACAGCACATCAACCCCTTGGGCCAGCCGGTCGGTGACGCGCTCCCCGCCTGGACACTGCCGCCGCACCCCTCGCCCAGCACTATGCAAGGGCGCCATTGCCGCCTCGATCCGCTCGTCCCGGCGCGTCACGCCGCAGACCTGTTCGCCGCCTACGCCCTGGATGCCGAGGGCCGGAACTGGACTTATCTTCCCTACGGCCCTTTCGAAACCCCGGCCGACTTCGAGGCCTGGATGAGTCAGACCTGCGGCGGCGGCGACCCGCTGTTTTATGCCATCGTCGATCCGGCCACGGACAAGGCCGTGGGCGTGGCGAGCTACATGCGCATCGATCCCCGCAACGGCTCCATCGAGGTCGGCCACCTGAACTTCTCGCCCTTGTTGCAGCGCACGCCAGCGGCGACCGAGGCGATGTACCTGATGATGAAACACGCTTTCGAGCTAGGCTACCGGCGCTACGAATGGAAATGCAACGCGCTGAACGCCCCGTCACGCGCCGCCGCGCAGCGCCTGGGGTTTTCCTTCGAGGGGGTATTCCGCCAGGCGGCGGTCGTCAAGGGCCGCAATCGCGACACCGCGTGGTACGCCGCCATCGACAGCGAATGGCCGGAGCTGGAAAAGGCTTTTTTGCGCTGGCTGGACGCCTCGAACTTCGGCCCGGACGGCCGGCAGCGGACGCCGCTGGCGGCCTTTACCGGCCCGATTCTCAAACAGCGCGGCTGATGGGCGGCGGCAATTTATCGAGTAGGAAGGGCGGCAAGGCGCTCGTGAGTTGGCGCGAAATTTGCTCTTTTCCCCATGTTAAATAGCCATGGAGAAGCAACAATGAGCGAAGCCCGAGTATTCAACAGCGCTGAATTTTTTCGCCCCGCGGACGGGGAGCCCTTCCGGTCGGTTGTTACCGAATCCAAAGACGCCGTCATCGTGGCCTGGCACGTCAAACCGGGCCAGGAAATTCGCGCGCACGTGCATCCCAGCGGGCAGGATACGTGGACAATCTTGGCCGGGGCGGGGGACTATTATGTGGACGAGTCGGGTGCGACGAAGCCGATCAAGCAGGGCGATGTGGTCGTTGCGCGCACCGGAGAGGTGCACGGCGTTTTCAACAGCGGCGACGAACCCTTGATCTTCGTGTCGGTCGTCTCGCCGGCCGATGCGGGGTATAGGCTTGTCTAACTTCAGTGGGCAAAGAAATGCATGCCCCCATCCACCGGCATGACAGCGCCGGTGATGTAACGCGCTAGCGGCGAGGCCAGGAAAGCGGCCAAGTAGGCTATGTCTTCCGGGTCGCCGAAGTACCCAGCAGGAATATTTTTGGCAATAAAATCTCGTCGGGCCTCGTTGGTCGGATGAAGTTTGTTGAGAGTTTGTTCACTGTTGATCCGTCCTGGCGGTATGCAATTAATAGTGACGCCATCAGGCGCCACTTCACAGGAGAGTCCTTTGGCCCAAAGGTGTAATGCTGCCTTGGCTGGCGTGGCGGCGTTTGATGCACGAGGCTCCATGGAGCCGCTAATATTGATGATCCTGCCCCAGTGGCGGGCACGCATTGCCGGCAGCACTGCCTCGGTCAGCCGCCTCGCGGCGGTAAAATTGAGTGCGAACGCCTCCTCCCAGACCGCATTGGCGTTTTCTTGGGATAATGGCCGGGAGCCACCTGCGCTGTTGACGAGAATGTCTATCTGGTCAAGATGTTTAATCGATTCATCGACTATCCGGGCAATATCGTCCGCATGGGTAATGTCGCCGGCCACCACGACAGGCGGCACCCCTCCGCTCTCACCGATCTCAATCGCAAGTTGTTTCAGTTGATCGGCACGGCGTGCAGTCATGGCGACTCTGACGCCCTCGCTCGCTAGTATTCTCGCTATCCCGGCGCCGATGCCGGAGCTTGCGCCGGATACCAAGCAGGTACGCCCGCTTAATTTTAAATCCATGTTTGACCTCTATGCCCCGAGCCGGGGCTAACAATGAAATTTCGGGTGAGAGCGGAGGCTGCGGCAATTAATTTCCGTTTATCGGGTTGGCGCGGCAACGGCCGCTGTATTGACCAAGGGTGGCTCATGGGGGCCATCGCTCATCCATGGGAGATCACCACCTTCCCAAAATTCTTCCTGCCGTCGAAGTACCGCCACGCCTCGCCAGCTTGGTCGAATGGAAACACGCGGTCAATCACTGGACGAAGCCGATGCAAGGCGACTGCCCGGTTCATCGCCTCGAAATCGGCTCGGCTTCCGACGGCAATGCGGCGCAGGGTTGCGCCGCTCAGGAACAGGGAGCTAAAGTCTATCGACGGCTCCCCGGCGGCGAGGAAGCCGATCATCGCAATTTCTCCGCCGACGGCGACGGCACGGATCGACTGCGCGAGCGTCCCGGGGCCACCCACCTCGACGATGCGATCGACGCCTCGGCCATCGGTCAATTCCCTCACCCGGGCCGACCAGTCGGGGAAGGCGGTATAATCGATGACTTCGTCGGCTGCCAATGCGCGCAGCCGCTCGGCTTTTTCCGGGCCGGAGGTGGTGGCGACGACGCGAGCGCCCAAGAGTTTCGCCAGTTGCAGGGCGAACAGCGAGACCCCTCCGCTTCCTTGGGTCAATACCGTATCCCCGGCAGCGATGCCGGCCAGCGCGCTCCAGGCGGTGACGGCGGCGCAAGGCAAGGTGGCCGCTTCCTCGAATGAGAGGTGCGGCGGAATGGCCACCAGCGCTTCGGCGCTGACGACCTTCTGGTCGGTCAACCAGCCGTCTTGATCGCTGCCGTATTGTTCGCTGGCGGAAGACAGCGGGAAGCGGCTGCCGAACCAGCGGGGAAAGAAGCTGTTGGCAACACGGTCGCCAGGCTTGAAGCGGGTGACCTCCTCGCCAACGCTGACCACCTCCCCGGCCGCGTCGGAGAGCGGAACGAGCTTGGGGCGGCAGCTCATCGGATATTGGCCGTGCAGCAATGCCAGATCGCGGAAGTTCAGGGATGTGGCCCGCACTCGAACCAGCACCTCGCCAGGCCCTGGCGGGCGAGGGGTTTCGGCATGAAGGGCGAGACTGTCGAGGTCTCCGAATCGTTCGAGGCGATAGGCTGGCATGGGGCGGTTCCTTGAGCAAATAGTATGAAAACCCATGCTACCTCCAGCAGGCCATACGAAAAATAGCCTAGAGTCCCTATCTCATGTCCGATCGTCTGGCTATACTCGACCCAATGGACCCTATCGAAGACATCATCACCGCCATGCGGGTGGAAAGCGCCTTGTACGCCCGGCTTGAAGCTAAGGCTCCGTGGGGGATCGCATTTGCCTCCGGGCCGCATGTCCGTTTCGGCATCGTTGTGCGCGGTCACTGCTGGATGAGCGCCGACGGTCTGCCACAGCCCATCGCATTGAGCGGCGGCGATTGTTTCATCGTCCGCGCCGATGCCCGTTTCATCCTTCAAGATGAGACGGCAAGCCCGCTCCTCTCTTGTGAGGCGATCTTCGCCGGACGGACCAGCGGAACCATAGTCTTTGGCGGGGACGGCATGCTGACCGATATTGTTTCCGGTCGTTTTGCCTTCGACGCCTCGGCCGGCGAACCCCTGATGTCGCTGTTGCCACCGGTATTGCACATCCGCGTGGATCACGACCGCTCCCGCCTATTGCAGGCAACATTGCACTTGATCGCCATTGAAACCGCCGAACAGGCGCTCGGCACGAATCTGGTCGTTGCTCGTCTCGCCGATGTGCTGTTTGTCCAGGCGGTGCGAGCGTGGTGCGCGTCCGATGGGTGCCGTACAACCGGTTGGCTAGCCGCCCTCGCCGACCGCCACCTCGGCGCAGCGGTGAGGGCGATGCACGCCGATGTCGCACGGCGCTGGACGGTAGAATCCCTCGCCGCCGAAGCCGGCTTGTCCCGCTCGGCTTTTGCCTCCCGTTTCAGGGCGGTGGTTGGCGATACCCCGCTTGGCTACCTGACGCGTTGGCGGATATACCGGGCGAAAGCCATGCTGCGCCAGAGCGACCTCGGCATAATGGAGATCGCCGCCCGCGTCGGCTACGAAACCGATGCCGCTTTCAGCCGGGTCTTCAAGCGCACCGAGGGCATGGCGCCAGGGAAATATAGGAGGCAATAGTCCCTACTGGACGATATTCCAGGATATTTCTGGTAGGCGCTATGGCTTATTGGGGTTTCGCCTTGTCTTGTTCTCTGCGCTCGCGGCGCTGTTCCTTGTGTTGCTCCGCCATTTCCTGTCGGTGTTCCTTACGTTTTTCGGCTTGTTCGCGCCGATGCTCGCGGCGCGCTTCTTGGCGCGCGTGGATTTTTTCGCGGAGTTCCTTGCGGTCTTGTTTGACGTCGCGCGTATCCTTGGCCATGTCGCGGCGCTCGGCGCGGATTTCGCTGTTGGTCGGCTTGTTGGCGTCCCCGTCGGCGGCGTGGACGGGGGCCATCATGGCGCCGCCGAATGCGGCGCCGAGTATGAGTAGAACGGGCTTCAATGTGCGCATGGCAATCTCCTTGGGTGGTGTGGGCGGATCATGGCTTGCGCCATGCCGGTTTAACGCGCCGCGCGGCGCGGCGTTGACGCCATCGGGCGCAAGCGGTGCGGCGGTATCCGGTATAATCCGGCCATGAGCATAAGTTATTCCCCGGCGCGGCAACGATGAAGCAATTGCTGCTGCATTTCTCGCCCGACCCGGTTCCCAGCCTGGAAAACTTCGTTCCCGGGCGCAATGCCGAGCTGCTCCATAGCGTGCGAGAGCTGGCGAACGGCCTTTGCGGCGAGCGCTTTGTGTATCTATGGGGTGATGGCGGCAGCGGCAAAAGCCATTTGCTGCGCGGGGCCGCCGCGGCGGCCTGGAGCGCGGGCATGGAGGTCTGCTTCGGCTCGGGCGAGGTGCCGGAGGAGAGCGAGTCGTGCGGCTTGGCGGTCGTCGACGACGTGCACTTGCTCGACGGCGGGGCGCAGATCGCCTTATTCAACCTGTATAACCGCTTGCGCGACGAAGGCGGGCGGCTGCTGGCCAGCGGGCCGTGCGCGCCGGCGCAGTTGCCGCTGCGCCCGGACGTGGTGACGCGCTTGGGTTGGGGCTTGATCTACCAGCTACACGGCTTGGCCGACGAGGAAAAATCCCAGGCCTTGCAGGCCCACGCGGCGGCACGCGGCTTCCGCCTGCCGCCGGAAGTGCCGGATTATTTGCTGCGCCACTGGCGGCGCGACCTGCCCTCGCTACTGGCGGCGCTGGAGGCGCTCGACCGCTATTCGCTGGAAAACAAGCGCGCGGTAACGGTGCCCTTGCTGCGCCAGTTGATGCAAGAAGGAGAACTGTAAATGCCGCATCCGCCCCCGCCCGACGCCTTGCTGCTGGTGTCCACGGCTTGCCCGCATTGCTCGTCCGTGCTGGAAGGCTTGGCCGTGCTGTTGAAGGAAGGTCTTATCGGCCGCCTGGAGGCGGTGAACGTCGCGGTGCGGGCGGAGCGCGCCGCCGAACTGGGCGTGCGCTCGGTGCCTTGGCTGCGGCTC
Organism: Sulfuricellaceae bacterium; assembly: GCA_019911985.1. GTDB lineage: Bacteria > Pseudomonadota > Gammaproteobacteria > Burkholderiales > UBA9220 > JAIOJO01. The sequence continues at coordinate 6,161 of JAIOJO010000233.1, forward strand.
GGGCCGTTCGAACTGGACGGCGCGCTGACGCCCGCCGAGCTGCGGCATTGGGCGGAACAAGCCGGCAGCGAAGCCGGGATGGCGGAATACTTTCTCCATCTGCTGAAAACAGGCCGACGCGCCAAGGTGGAAGCCATGGCGCGCCAGGAACCGGCCCGTCTCTTGGCCCTGGTGCGCCTGCTCGGCGGCGAGGCGAACGGCATGGCGGTGCGGCTGGGCATAGGCGCGGTGCTGGAGGAGTTCCAGGGCAGCGAAACCGCGAAAATCATGATCCCCGGCTTGGGCGAACTGACCCGCCACCCGGACGCGCTGACGCGCGCCGACGCCTGCCATTACCTATCCTTGATCGGCGGCGATGAAATCGCGCCTTACCTGCGCGCATGCCTGGACGACGAGGATGCCCAAGTGCGCGAAGTGGCGCAAGACGCTTTGGATGAATTGCATGGATAACAGTATAGGAGCCTCTGATTAAGTCGCACGGGGATCGCGTTGCGTCAAAAGCCGGAGGCTGCAAGGCGCGCGACGCCGGTCGTAGCGAGCCTACGATGCCAAGGAGCGCAACGCCGCAGACGCCGGCTTTTGACACAACCCTTACGG
>JAIOJO010000234.1 GCA_019911985.1 Sulfuricellaceae bacterium
CCCCGTGCGACTTAATCAGAGGCTCCTTAGGTTAGCAAACTATGCCGTTATAATGTGCACGGTCAAGGCTAGCTGGAAAACGCTCAACTCGGCAAATATGGCACCTACATCAACCCAAGCTCACTGGCTTAACCCAGCCAACGCCATCACGCTGCTGCGCTTGGCCCTGGTGCCGCTCATCGTTTTTCTGCTCGCCGAGGGGAACTTCGGCGCCGCTTTAGGTCTCTTTGCAGTAGCGGGCATCAGCGATGCACTGGACGGCTACATTGCGCGTCGCTACCGGCTCGTCACCCAAATCGGTTCGCTGCTCGATCCTTTGGCCGACAAATTGCTGATCACGGCCACCGTGCTCAGCCTCGCCTATTTGCAGCGCTTGCCGCTATGGCTAACGCTGCTTATTGTCGGCCGCGACGGCGTCATTTTAATCGGGGCGCTGGCTTTCCGTTTGCTCACGGGACGCTTAGAGATGGCGCCGACCTTGTTGAGCAAGCTGAACACTTTCGCCCAACTCGGCCTTGCCCTTGGAATTCTGGCCGACGCCACCCATATGATAGATATTGCGTCCTGGCGTCTGCCGCTATACGCCATCGTCACGCTCACCACGCTATGGTCGGGTGCGCAGTACGTATGGCTTTGGGGCCGAAAAGTGCCCAGGCCGGCACGCGCGGAGCAGCATGCCGGAACCGACTAAGCCCATATCAAACGTTAACCGACAGGATAAATACACCATGAATCACGAATCATCGCACGCCATGCACCTGGCCTCTTTGGAGACATTGCCGGTTTGCCCCGAAAACGAAATCTACGAATCGCTGCTGCCTTTGGCCGGTGCCCACATCCTCGAATTGGGCTGCGGCGGCGCCGACAAGACCCGTGCCATTGCCCGCCTCGGGAAAGCCGCATCGATCACCGCGCTGGAAGTGGACACGATTCAGCACGCCAAAAACCTGGCCTTAAGCGACTTGTCCGAGGTCAGCTTCAAGCTCGGCGGGGCGGAGGCCATAGACTTGCCGGACGAGAGCGTGGATATCGTGCTGATGTTCAAATCCTTGCACCATGTTCCGCTGGACCAAATGGACAAGGCGCTGGCCGAAATCCGCCGGGTGCTGAAACCGGGCGGCCTGGCCTACATTTCGGAACCGGTGTATGCCGGCGCGTTCAACGACTTGCTGCGTTTGTTCCATGATGAAAAAACCGTGCGCGAAGCCGCCTTTGCCGCCGAGAGACAAGCCGTTTCATCCGGTCAAATGGAGCTGGTCGAGCAGAAATTCTTCGCCACGCCCATCAGTTACGAAACCTTCGAACAGTTCGAAGAACGCATCCTGCGCGTCACCCATACCCAGCACCGATTGTCCGATACGCTTTATACCACGGTGCGCGAGCGTTTTTCGGCGCACCTGTCGCCGCAAGGCGCCTATTTTGAAACCCCCATCCGCGTCGATCTCTTGCGCAAACCGGCTTAAGTTTCACGCGTCCTCGTCGATGGTCGTGGTCGCGTCCCGGCGCCGCCGCTTGCCGCGCCGCCGCTCCACTAGCGCACGGGTATCCATCAAGGCCGCCGAATGATATAGGCGCCGGCACACCTCGCGGCGGTCGGCTTTTACCCGCCGTTCGGCCGGAGGGATTTCCTCCACCCCTTGAATATCCTCCGCGCTGGCGCGACCTTGCTGTGCCGCCAGCTTTATAAAGGGAGCGTTAAGGCGTTCCCGCACCGGCTGAACGGCGCGGATGTCGCGCAAGGGCTTAACTTCGCCGGTTTCGCTTATACCGGTTAACGGCGGCAGACTCGGCGTAAAACGCATAACCCCCTCCTCAACGGCCTCATTATTAATCCTAAAGCAATAACGGCCATCCCCCGGAAAACTGAAAAGTACGCTGAAAATTCATCACCCTGTATTGACTTTGCGAACACCTAAGCGCACCATTTCATGCTATTTCCATATAATTAATTATATAAGAGAATTGCCCCATGAAATTCTTCGAGAAGCTTTTAAGT
>JAIOJO010000235.1 GCA_019911985.1 Sulfuricellaceae bacterium
CTATAAGAACATTCCGGTGGTTAACCTTGTCCGCCACCCCGTCTCTTGGCTTGAATTTTACGTTCGCTGGCGTGCCTCCAATATGCGAATGAGGGCGGGCGCAACCGATCCGCTGGAGTGGGAATGGAAAAATGCGTGCCACGCCTATTTTGAATATCTTGGATTACCGAGCTACGCCAAAGACGATATCGACATATGGGCGAGCTACCAAGGCATGTTCCAATTGAATAATGTGCTGGGTGACATCCATGCGGTGCAACGTCACATTGCAATCGAAAAGATAGCCGACGAGCCTGAAACATTCAGAAATCTCGCAAGCTATCTTAGCCGAGGAGAGGTGGCATTCGATCAAGCAAGTATCGATAGCGCCTACTCCATGCGGCACACTCTGTTCCAGGGCGAAACGCCGGTCAAATGTGACCCTAAACAACTGATGCAAGCTTGGCCAGGCTGGAAGGTGGATGCTTTTCGCAAGTTGGTGTCGCCCGAGGCCCTGGAGGTTTATACCTCTTTTGGCTACGACCTGAAGGAACTCATATGGCGCACAATAAGCGTGCCTCCGATACCCGGTAAGATTCGGCGCCCTGTCTTTGTATGTTCCGTGCCGAAATCGGGTACGCGCTTGTTGCATGAGATGCTGGAAATGGCCACCGGATTAAAATTGCACGAATCCCAGGTAGGCGCGGAAACACTGGATTATGCGAATGAAACGCCAATCGAGTTTCCATCTGGGACATTTTTCTCATCGCACTCAATCTTGACCCGAAGATCGTCGGCGCTTTTAAGAGGCTGTCAGGCCAAGAACATCTTTCTCATCCGCAACATTTATGATGTCTTGTTATCGATGTTTGCACACTTGTCGCGTGACGGGGATGCCGCAATGGGTAGCGCTTATTTTGAGGGGAAAACAACCGAACAATGCTTGACGCTCATGATTTCCGGATTCACCTCACCACAAATGACGTGGACGGGTGCCGGGCCTGTGTTAAGGCAAATCGACAGCATGTTGGAATTTATCGAGTCTGGAGATGCTTTATTGCTGGATTACGAGCAATTAACATTCAATAAACACAAGTCGCTACAAAAAATACTTCAGGTGCTGGAATGCCGACTGACCGCCCAACATATCCATGAAATCCTCGCGCTCACAGAAAAGCGCCCGATACGAGAACGAACCGGAAAAAGCATCCAAAATCAGCATGTCACGCCATCTGAAAATACCTTGCAAAGAAACCTCTTCTTGCCTTACCACAAGGAAATGATCGATATGGCGGTGACGACCAACGCGCCACGCCTGCCCGAACGACTATGTGCGCTCGGTCTTGATTCGATTCTGCATTTAGAAGCAGAGGAAAAACCGAAGTCGAAGTGGTCCCAGATGAAGTCGCGCTGGACTTCAGCGTAGGATGGCGGCAAGAAAGGGGGGTTTTAACTTGGCTAGCCGGGACATATTATCCGGCGCGATGCAATCAGCGGATTGTCGGAACGCCATGTTTCAGCAACAAACGCAGCTTGTGGGGAAACAAACGG
>JAIOJO010000236.1 GCA_019911985.1 Sulfuricellaceae bacterium
GGGCTTTCCTCCTCGGGTGCCGCGTCGCGGGCTTCGGGCTTGTCCGGCGCGGGGCCGGTTTCCTCCGCCTCGGGCAGCGGAGTCGGGGTCGGAAGATGAGGCTCGGCAGGCGCGACGGCCACTTCGCCCGGCAGCGCGGCGATAATGATTTCTTCGACGATTTCCTGCGTAATTTCCAGCGCTTCGACTTCGGGGCCGGAAACCGGCGCCTCGGCATCCTGCAGGGACTTCCGCGCATCGAACACCTGTTGGCAGCGGCCGCAGCGCACCTGGCCTTGGCGGGCATCGAGTTGTTCCTGGGTGATATGGAACGAGCGCCGGCATTGGGGACAGGTCGTGAACAGTTTCATTTCAATCGCTTTGTTGCTTCGCGTCCCGGCCAAGATCCATTCGGCTGCCGCCGAGGCAGACCCAGCCGTCGTCTTCGCGGTATACATCGATATCGAACCAAGCCCGGTAAACCGCCAACACGTCCCCGGCCTGGGGCGCCAGTATGCCGGATAGCACCAAGCGCCCGCCGGGCCGCGTGGAACCCGCCAGCAGCGGCGCCAACACCTTCAGCGGGTTGGTCAGGATATTGGCGATCACGATGTCGGCGAGCAGCGCAGGAGCCTCGTCGGGCAGAAAAAAATCGATCTCGACGCCATTCATCGCCGCGTTTTGACGGCTAGACAATATCGCCTGGGGGTCGATGTCGATACCCACTGTTTTCCCCGCGCCCAGCTTGGCCGCCGCGATGGCAAGGATGCCGGAACCGCAGCCGTAGTCCAACACGGTTTCGCCGCCCCGGATGTGTTCGTCCAGCCATTGCAGGCACAAGCGGGTGGTGGGATGGCCGCCGGTGCCGAAAGCCAGGCCGGGGTCGAGCTGCAGGTTGATCGCGCCGGGGTCGGGAGCGGTATGCCAAGAAGGCACGATCCACAGCCGCGGGGATATGGGGATGGGGTCGAACTGGGATTGGGTGAGGCGCACCCAGTCGGTTTCTTCCAGGGCCTCCACGCTCCAATCGCGGCCGAGGCCGAGTTCCAGGCTTGCGTCCAGCTCGGCCATGACCGCGGCGATATCGGCGTCGGCGGGAAACAGCGCGCTCACCACGCTATGCCGCCAGACGCCGGGAGGCGGCTCGCCGGGTTCGCCGAATACCGGCTGCTCGCGCTCGGTTCCGGCATCGGCATCTTCAATCCCGGCCGACAAAGCGCCCAGTTCGAGCAGCGCATCGCTCAAGCGCTCGGCGTGGCGTTCGTCTGTCCTGACCTTCAAGGATTGCCAGGCCATGCGTCATTACCCCTATTTAAATAGCCGCTACAAAAATGTAACTATTTCGCTTGTTTCAGCGCCGCCAGTTTTTGTTCCAAATAGTGAATACAGGCTCCACCCTGAATAAACGCCGCGTCGTTGAGCAGATTTTGATGCAGCGGGATATTCGTCTCTATACCTTCCACCACCATTTCGGACAAGGCGATGCGCATCCGCGCTAACGCCTGTTCGCGCGTGGCGCCGTAGGCAATCACTTTCCCGATCATCGAATCGTAGTGCGGCGGTACGTAATAATTCTGGTAGACATGGGAATCGACGCGTATCCCCGGCCCGCCGGGAGAATGGTAAGAGGTGATGCGCCCCGGCGAGGGAATCAGCGTGTACGCGCCTTCCGCGTTGATGCGGCATTCCAGCGCGTGGCCGCGGAAGGGGATATCCTTTTGCTTGAGGCACAGCTTTTCATTGGCGGCAATACGAATTTGCTCCTGCACGATGTCGACGCCGGTAATCAATTCGCTCACCGGATGCTCGACCTGCACCCGCGTGTTCATTTCGATGAAGTAGAACTCGCCGTTTTCGTAGAGGAATTCGAAGGTTCCGGCGCCCCGGTAGCCGATGTCGCGGCAGGCCTGGGCGCAGCGCTCGCCGATTTTGTCGCGCAGCTTGGTATCCAAGCCCGGCGCAGGCGCTTCTTCGATGATCTTCTGGTGGCGGCGCTGCATCGAGCAATCGCGTTCGCCCAGATGGATGGCGTTGCCGTGCTGGTCGGCCAAAACCTGAATTTCGATATGGCGCGGATTTTCGAGAAACTTCTCCAGATACACAACCGGATTGCCGAAAGCGCTCTGGGCCTCGGCGCGCGTCATGCTCACCGAATTGAGCAGGGCCGCTTCGGTATGCACCACGCGCATGCCGCGCCCGCCGCCGCCGCCGGAAGCCTTGATAATGATCGGGTAACCGACGGCGCGGGCGGTGCGGATAATCTCTTCCGGGTCTTCCGACAGCGCGCCCTCGGAACCCGGAACGCAGGGAACGCCGGACTTCTTCATGGCATCCTTGGCGCTGACCTTATCGCCCATCAGCCGTATGCTCTCCGGGCGCGGGCCGATAAAGACAAAACCGCTGTTTTCCACCCGTTCGGCAAAATCGGCGTTTTCCGAAAGGAAGCCGTAGCCGGGATGAATCGCCTCGGCGTCGGTGACCTCGGCGGCGCTGATGATGGCGGGAACATTCAAATAACTCAGGGTAGACGGCGCCGGCCCGATACAAACCGATTCGTCCGCCAGCTTGACGTATTTGGCATCGGCATCGGCTTCGGAATGCACCACTACGGTTTTGATGCCGAGTTCGCGGCAAGCTCTTTGGATGCGTAGCGCGATTTCGCCGCGATTGGCTATTAGGATTTTTTCAAACATGGGGTTCGCTCGTGTGGGGCGTGAGGGGCGGCGTGTGTGCGACAGGCGCGCTCTGCGCCCGACCTCTCACCAATTAACCGATAATGAACAGGGGCTCGCCGTATTCGACAGGCTGACCGTTTTCAACCAGGATAGCTTTAATCACGCCGCTCGCGTCGGCTTCGATTTCGTTCAAGAGTTTCATCGCCTCGATAATGCATAGCGTATCGCCCGCGTTCACGCTTTGCCCTACTTCGACGAAGGATTTCGCGCCCGGCGAAGAGGAACGGTAGAAGGTGCCGACCATCGGGGACTTTACCGTATGCCCTTCAGGCACGGCGACCGGGGCCTCCGCCGCCGACGGAACCGCTGCCGCGGGTGCCGCGGCCTGCGCAGGCAGTTGATAGGATTGCGGCATCATCATCATTTGCTGGGGAGCCGCGCCGAAACGGCTGATGCGCACTTTCTCCTCCCCCTCGGTGAGCTCCAGTTCGGCAATACCCGACTCTTGTACCAAGTCGATTAATTTTTTCAGTTTTCTCAAGTCCATGATTAGCCTTTTACGTGGTCAATGGCGAAGTCCAGCGCCAGTTCGTAGCCTTTTGCACCCAGGCCACTGATGACGCCTTGCGCCAGATCGGAAAAATAAGAATGACGGCGAAACGCGTCGCGTGCGTGAATATTGGAAAGGTGAATTTCGATAAAAGGGATGGCCACGGCGGCCAACGCGTCGCGCATCGCCACGCTGGTGTGAGTATAGGCGGCGGGATTGATTACGATGAAATCGGTATTGCCGCATGCCTGCTGGATGGCATCGACCAGGGCACCTTCCGAATTGCTCTGAAAACAGCGCAAGGTCACGTCCGCCGCCTCGGCTTGACGTAACAAGCGGCCATCGATGGCCGCCAAGGTATCGGTGCCATAATGGCTAGGCTCGCGCGCACCCAATAAATTCAGATTCGGGCCATGCAGTACCAGGATGCTCTTACCAACGCGGCGATCTCCCATATCCACATCCCTTCATCTCATTCCGTGCCTAACTTTCCGCCGTTTCTACCGGTCAGCCCCAAGGACTGTTCGGCGGAATTAATGGCCGCAAGTTTGCCGCAAATTGGGTGAAATTGTCCAGTTTTTCCTCGAAAATCGCGTAAGTTGTTGAGGTGCAACGAGCAATGCCCGACATCCCCGAAAGGGATATCCGTAGAGGCTGTTAGAGCAAGGGTTTGACTATTTTCTCCAAGGCGGCCGGGGTCACCCCGCCCAATTCGGTCGCCGCCACTTGACCCTGGCGGTCGAAAACCACGGTAAAGGGAAGGCCGCCCAATCGATTGCCCAGCGCGGAAGACAAATCGACGCCGCGGGTATCGCCCAGCAATACAGGGTAGTTGATGCCGATTTCATCGGCAAAAGCCTGTGCGTTTTGCTTTTGGTCTATGGCCAAACCGATAAAGACCAAGCCGCGCTCGCGGTATTTATCCTGCAGCGCGATGAAGCCCGGAATTTCCTGGCGGCACGGCGGGCACCAGCTTGCCCAAAAATTCAACACCACCACCTTACCTTGCCATTGGCGCATAGGCTGCATCTTGCCATCGAGGTCGGGGAAGGAAGCGGCAAAGATGTCGGGGGTCGCGGATTTGGCGCTCGCCGCTACGGGCGCGGCGGGCTCCTGGCGCGAGCATCCGCCTAGCGTCAAAGCCGCAGCGAGCGCAAATGCCAGGGAAGCACCCAAAGCGCGCGGCGCCCTCATCGTTGCGCCTGCGCGAGACTGTTCAGGAACTGCTCCGGAGGCTGGTAGCCGATCACCCGGCCGGCCTCCTGCCCTGTTTTATCGAAAAAGACGATGCCGGGCGGGCCGAAGAGGCCAAATTTCTTCAGCAAGGCCTTGTCGTCCGGCGTGTTGCCCGTCACATCCGCCTGCAGCAAGACCATGTCCTTGAGCTTTGCTTGCACCTTGGCGTCGCTAAAAGTGTAGCGCTCCAGCTCTTTGCACGAAACGCACCAGTCGGCGTAGAAATCGAGCATGACGGGCTTGCCCTGCGCTTGTTGCAATTTCGCAGCCAAGTCGGCGGGACTGCTTACTTTCACGAAGGATTGCGGCGCGGCTTCCGTAGCGGCCGCCGCCCCGGCGACGCGCAGGCCGCCGAGCGGCTGGAGAATGTCGCGGCTGCCGGACAGCGCGCCTATCAGCAGAGCTACCCCTGTGATTAGCGTGATGACGCCGACGCCCTTCCAGAATTTCTTAAAGCCGCTGGCATTGACCGGCAGCGGGTCGATGGCGTGCAGATAAATAGCCGACACGATCAATAGCGCCGCCCACGCCAGCATGTTCGCCAGCGGCGAGATAACCGGCGATACCAGCCAAATGGCCACAGCCAGCAAGAGCACGCCGAAGAAGCTCTTCACCGCGTTCATCCAGCCGCCGGCGCGGGGCAGCAGCGCTCCGGCGGAAATCCCGACCAGCAACAGCGGAACCCCCATGCCCATCGCCATGGCAAAGAGGGCGGAGCCGCCCAGCCAGACGTTATGGGTCTGGCCGATATACAGCAAGGCGCCCGCCAGCGGAGCCGCCACGCACGGCCCGACGATCACCGCGGAGAAAACACCCATGACGAAAACGCCGGCCAGACTGCCGCCTTTCATGCGGTTGCTGGCATCGGAAAAACGGCTTTGCAGGAAGCTCGGCAACTGCAGATCGTAAAACCCGAACATCGAGAACGACAGAGCGACAAAAACGCCGGCGAATCCGCCCAATACCCACGGGTTTTGCAGCGCGTTCGACAGCAAGGTGCCGGACAAGCCGGCCGCCACGCCCGCGGCAGCGTAGGTGATGGCCATGCCCAAGACGTAGGCCAGCGACAACAGAAAGCCTTGCGTCTTGGTCAACTCCTTGCCCTGACCGACGATGATGCCGGACAAGATGGGGATCATCGGGAATACGCAGGGCGTCAGCGCCAGCAACAAGCCGAAGCCGAAGAAGCTCAGGATGACCAGCCAGAAGCTGCCCCCCTGAAACAGGCTGGCGATGCGCGAGGATTCGTTTCCGTCGCCATCGTTCGCGGCGGCTGAGCGGGCCGAAGACGCAGGGGCGGTTTCAAGCGCGGGGCTGGCGGCCGCGGCGGGGAGGTCCACGACGAAAGTCGAGGTTTGCGGCGGATAGCACACCCCTTTTTCGCTACAGCCTTGATACGTGGCGGAAACTTTCAGCTTCTCCGCCGCCGCGGAGGAATCGCGCTTGAGGATAAGCTGGGCCTCGAAAGGGTGATGGTAAACCTCTAGCTTGCCGAAGCTCGGATCTTCCTTGATTTCCCCGGCGGGCAAAACGGCCTTGCTCAGGCTTATACCTTTAGCGTCCGCCAGGGCAAAGTGGATTTTATCGCGATAAAGATAATAGCCGGATGCCGGTTTAAAGCTAGCCGTCAGGGTCGAAGCGTCTTTTGCTTTCACGCTAAGAGCGAAAGCCTGTTCCGGCGACAGAAACCCGTCGTCCGACAAATTGGACAACAGATTCAGCCCTCCCGGCGGCGCGGCTTTGGGCGGCGCCTTGCTTTCCGAGGCTAGCGCGGGCAACTGGATAAGAGCTGTTTGCTCGATCGGCGGATAGCATATCCCGGCATCCGCACAGCCCTGAACCGTCGCCTTCAGCGTCAGCGTTTGCGCGCCCGGCTTCGTCCTTTGCAGGGGGAGCCGGATCACAGCCTCGTGACGATAAATTTCCATACGGCCGAAAAACTCGTCCTGCTTTACCTTGGCGACCGGCATTTGGGCCGCGCCCAGGCTGATGTCGGCGGGCTGGACGCTGAATTTGAATTTGTTACGGTACAAATAATAACCGTCTGCAATACGGTAACGCGCTTCGACAGTATTTCCGTCCACGGCCCGGGCCGTCAACTGGAACGCCTGCTCCGGCTCCAGCGGTTCGCCTTCTTGAGCGCAAGCCAATAAGGGAAGTAAGCCCAACAGGGCGATAAACAAGCGCTTCATTATTATGTAGTCTCCATGTGTTTATTTATTCTGCATTACCTATTGTTGCCGCGGCGACCCAGGCTAAATAGCCCGGCAATCCATCCGCGATTGTGACCGCCATTATTTCAGGAAGTTCGTATGGATGGTGCTGACGTATAGCCTGCTCGATCTTGCCGTAGTGCCGGCGAAGTGTTTTAATCAATAGCGGGATTTCTTCGGCGGTTTCGATTTCCCCCTGCCAGCGATATATCGACGTGCACGGCGGCAACTGAGTCACGCAGGCAGCCAGCTTCAGTTCCACCAGCATTCTGCCGAGTTGCGCGGCGCTGTTTGCGTCCGGCAGGGTGGTGACGACCAGGATCGCCTCTTCCATTTAGGTTTCTCCATGCCCGGTTTTTTTGTCCTCGCTATTCTACTCGCATTTCCAGTACTGGAAATTTACACTTTGGTGCAAGTCGGCCACCTCATCGGCTGGTGGTTGGCGGTCTGGCTCATCGTCGCGGCCATACTCGGCGGCCGCTTGGTGCGAGAAGGCCAAATGTCTTTCGTGTTTCGTTTGTTCGAGAGCTTGCAGCGCGGCCAAGCCTTGCCGACAGCTCTCTTCGGCAGCGGGCGAACCATGCTGGCGGGATGGCTGCTGATTTTCCCCGGCGTGATCAGCGATGTACTCGCCTTGATCCTGTTGCTTCTACCCAACACGCCGCCGCGGCCGCCGGCCAGCCCGCCGGAAGACGGCGTGATCGAAGGGGAATTCCGCCGCGAGGATTGAGAATAGCCGCCGCGGCGCCGGCACGAACACTCTTTGCCAAACCGAAACCGGAATAGCCGATAGCGGCTGTAATGATGCTGAAATAACTTTTCCCCACACTGCCAGCCCGAAGCGGGCAATAAGGTTTGGGCGTATAGTTCGCGGGAAGCTTTTTGCGTTAAGATTGACTTTTGGCAACGACGGAGTGAATTACGATGGCACGAATGGTGAACTGCATTAAGCTCGGACGCGAAACCGAAGGGCTCGACTTCCCCCCCTACCCCGGCCCTCTAGGCCAACGGATTTTCGAAAACATCTCCAAGGAGGCGTGGACCGCCTGGATTAAGCATCAAACCATGCTGATCAATGAAAACCGCCTTAACCTGGCCGACCCCCAAGCACGCAAATATCTAGCCGAACAAGCCGAGGCTTACTTCTTCGGGGGCGGCGCCGACACGGTCGGCGGCTACGTTCCGCCCAAGGCTTAAATCCGTCGAAAGCCGCCGCCGTTTCAAATTCCGGCGCAGCGAACGGCGACAGCGAGCAACGACACCGACAATCCACCGAGCGCCTCGAATGTCCACCGAAACACCCTCTATAGCCGATTTCACCTCCGCGGAATACTACATCAACCGTGAACTGAGCTTGCTGCAGTTTAATAGCCGGGTTCTGGAACAAGCGGCGGATTCTTCCAATCCGCTGCTGGAGCGTTTGAAATTCCTCTGTATCGTCAGCAGCAATATGGACGAATTTTTCGAGGTTCGCGTTGCTGCGCTGAAGGAACAAATCAAATACGATGCTCCGGTGACGGGGCCGGAAGGCTTGACGCCGCACCAAGCCTATAGCCTAATCAGCGAACAGGCGCACCGGCTGGTAGACCGGCAATACCTTTTGTTCAACGACGTGCTGTTGCCGGCCTTAGCGGACGAGAACATCCGCTTTGTTCGCCGCACCCATTGGAGCGAAGCGCAAAGCGCTTGGATCAAAAATTTCTTTCATCGCGAACTGGAGCCGGTATTGACGCCCATCGGCCTCGACCCGGCGCACCCTTTTCCGCGCATACTCAACAAGAGCTTGAATTTCATCGTCGAGCTGGAAGGCAAAGACGCCTTCGGCCGCAATTCCGGCACGGCGGTGGTGCAAGCGCCGCGTTCGCTGCCGCGGGTCATCCGTTTACCGCGAGAAGTCGCTGAAGGCGAAAACGATTTCGTCTTCCTCTCGTCGATTTTGCATGCCCACGTCGGCGAACTCTTCACCGGGATGCAGGTGCGCGGCTGCTACCAATTCCGCGTGACGCGAAATAGCGACCTGTTCGTGGATGAAGAAGAAATCACCAATCTGCGCATAGCCCTTCAGGGCGAACTACCGCACCGGAATTACGGCGACGCGGTGCGTCTGGAAGTGGCGGACAACTGCTCCAATGAGATGGCGGATTTTCTGCTGGAGCAATTCGGCCTCACGCACAACGACCTGTACCGGGTCCATGGCCCGGTCAACCTGGTGCGGCTGATGCAGGTACCGGATTGGGTCGCGCGCCCCGACCTCAAGTTTAAGCCGTTCACACCCGGCCTGGTTGAGGAATTAAGCAAATACTCCGATATTTTTCTCGCGATCCGCAAGAGCGACATCCTGCTGCATCACCCCTACCAATCCTTCACCCCGGTAATCGACTTCATCCAACAGGCGGCGGAGGATCCCCAGGTGTTGGCAATTCGCCAAACGGTCTACCGCACCAGCTCCGACTCGGCACTGATGCAAGCCTTGATAACGGCGGCACAATCCGGCAAGGAAGTCACCGTGGTGGTGGAACTGCTGGCGCGCTTCGACGAGGAGGCCAATATCAACTGGGCGAAGCGCTTGGAAGACGCCGGCGCCCATGTGGTGTACGGCGTCGTCGGCCACAAAACGCACGCCAAGATGGCCTTGGTGGTGCGGCGCGAGGAAAACGGCATACGCCGCTACGTCCACCTCGGCACCGGCAATTACCATCCGCGCACGGCACGCCTGTACACCGATTTCGGCCTATTGAGCTGCAACGACGAACTGGCGGCCGATGTCAGCGAGATTTTCCTGCAACTTACCGGCCTGGGCAAAGCGGGCAAACTGAATCACCTGTGGCAGTCGCCGTTCACGCTGCACCCCAATTTAATCAAGGCGATCCGCCAGGAGGCGGACAACGCGCGCAACGGCAAAAAGGCCTCGATTGTGGCCAAGATGAACTCTCTGCTCGAACCCGAAATCATCCGGGCCTTATACGAAGCCTCTTGCGCCGGCGTCAAAATAGAACTGATCGTGCGCGGCTTATGCGCGCTGCGCCCCGGCATCCCCGGGGTGTCGGAGAATATCCGGGTGCGCTCCATAGTCGGCCGCTTCCTCGAACATTCGCGGATTTTCTATTTTTTCAGCGATGGCGCCGAACGGGTTTACTTGTCCAGCGCCGACTGGATGAGCCGGAATTTTTTCCGCCGCATCGAATCGTGTTTCCCGGTACTCAACCTCAAGCTGAAAAAGAGGGTCATTCGCGAAGGCTTGCGCGCCTGCCTCCGGGACAAAAGCCAAGCCTGGGAAATGCGCTCCGACGGCAGTTATATCAAGTTAAAAGCGGGCCGCTCCAGACACTACTCCATGCAGGCCGCGCTATTGGAAGACCTGGCAGCGCCAAGCAAATAAGCCCGGCCCGGCCCGGCGAAGCGTGCAGCCACAGGTTTGCGCTTGCACCCATTTGGCGCAAGGAATAAAATGCCGTTGTCATTAAACCGTCATCGTCAGCCTCTATGCTGCGCAACATCGATTTTTCCCTGGGAAACAACATGAATTATTGCAGCATCGGCACCGATGACGAGAAAATGTCCGTCATCCACGAAGCGATTATCGGCGCTTTCGGCCTCCCCCCGGGCACGCTGTCGGTCAGCATCAAGGGCGACCCCACCCTGCGCGAGACGGCCACCCTGCGCCCGCGCCAACCCAGCCGCATCGATCACCATGCCCAGGAAGCCTTGGCGGCGTGCGAATGGCTACTGCGTAAAACCGGCTGCTACAGCATTTTCATCGGCTTCAACAGCAGCGAAGTGCGCACCGAGTCGGTGTTCAATCCCTTCAATTACGAAATTCACGACGCCGAAGCGATCATCGGCAAGGACTATCTCGAGCGCCACTTCGTCCACGTTCCCTATCAGGAAAAAATGAATATCATCCACCAGGTGCGCAGCCAAGTGCAAAAAGGGGTATTGCGGCATTACCTGCCGTCCCACTGGCGTGCGCTCATGGATCAACAACGCCGGGAGTGGAAACCCATGCCGAAACAGCAGATCAGGGCCATCATCCAATCATTCAACCGGCTGCGGGAAATCGAAGGCTACTACCTGCGCTATGCCGCCATCTCCCTAAGCCAGGGCTTGGTGCGCGCCTCCTTCAACTGCGACGGCACGCACATCGTGGATGCGGAATTTTTTCCCCAATTCGTCGAAATCAACACGCCCTAAGCGCCCAACCGGCCTATCTCAGTAAAACTCTTTTTCGAGGCGCACCCGGATAAGCCGCTGCTCCGTGGCATCGGTTAAGCCGAATGCGACGCCGGCCTGAACCTTGACGTTATGCTCAAGATGAAAATCGATGGCCGGGGAAATCAGGTGTATCTGCTCTGCCCGGGGAAGAAAATTGCGCACTTGGCCGAAGTCGCCGAAGAAGTCCAGGCGGGGCTGAACTCTCTCGTTGAGGCGATAAATGGCCGACGCGGCATACTGGAACGACCAGCCGTCCGAAACCGCGTCGCCTTTAAGCACTTTCTCGAAAATCGGATTGAAATCGAAAGTCCATTTTCCGAAATCCTTTTCCATAATTCCACGCACTTCGATTTCGTGGGTGTCCGTGTCGTGTTTGGGCATTTCGAATTCGACATAGGCCCCCAGATCCACGGGTAGCTCGCCCTTCTCGAAAAACCGGGTGCGCACATGGTAACGCTGTCCGCCAAAGGCCCAATCCGCTCCCGGCGCCCGGAAGAAATCGCCGTAAGCGCTAATCTCGGTTTTGTCGGTCACGCCGTATGTGGCCTCGAAAGAAGTCCGCACCTGGCCGCTCACGCTTGCATCCCCGTCGCCTCCGGCCTTAGGCCCGCTTCGGGTCTGGCTGGTGGCATTTTCCAACTCCAACTCCCCCTTCGCGGCCGTCTTATAAGGGTAGACCTCCAGCTCATAATAATTCAGCGCATGGGCGGGCGCAGCGGCACTCAAGCCGACTACGGCCAATAAAAGGGAGGGTTTCAATCGATTCGGTTTCATAAATCAAAGTCCATTTAGGTTTGAAAGTTCGCGCCATCAAGCGGCGCGGCGTCTGGAAGACGGGGCAATGTTCCTGCTCACGCGCTTCAGAACGATCAGGGTGATTGTCCAATAACCTAGATAAACCAAGACCTGGGTAAGCGAGGGCTGGGAGCGGTAGCCGGTGAGCGAGGCGACGATGCTGCCCGTATGGCTCCCGCTATCGAGCAGGAAGGAGGTGTTCCACAGATTGCTGACCAAGGGGGAAACAAGCCCCATGCCGATCAAGTTGGTCACGCCGCTAATCAGCAGACCGGCGGCGGAAAACAGCAGCACAACCTCCGTCACCAGGAAGAAATTACGGTAGCTGAGAAATCGGAATCCCTTGGCAAACCCCCATGCAGTCAAGGCAGCTAAGCCGATACCCAGGCCGACCGCGCCCGGTACAGAGATACCCCCGCTGGAGTCGGCGTTGATGCCCAAGCTGTAGATATACAGCACGGTTTCAGAGCCTTCCCGCGCGACCGCCAAAGCGGCAATCGCCAATACGCCATAGCGCCGGCCCGAGGCTAGCGCGCTGCCTATATCGCCGTCTAGGCGGCGCTTCATCTGCGGCCCTTGCCGCCGCATCCACACGACCATTTGCGTCATCAACGCGGCTGCAGCGAGAAGCAGCAGGGTTTGGAAAGCGGATAACTGGGTTTCCTGCAAGTCGCTTTGGATCAACAGCGTGGCGAGCGCAAGCAGCGCGCTTAAGCCGATGCCGCCGGCAACCCCGATCCAAAGATAATTGATTTCGCGGCGGCCTTTGCCTTCCCGAATCAGGAAGGAATACAGTATCCCGATAATCAGGAAGGCCTCGATACATTCGCGCCAAACAACCAGAATGATGCTTTCCATGATGAATCCTATTTAGCGATGAGTTGGCCGCGGGCCGAATCGGGATGAAACTCTCCGAAAAACTTGTAAGCGCCGGCGGACAAGGGGCCTAGGAATATGTCCGTGCTCGCCCCGGGGCGGACGATTCTTTCCCGGTTGAGATCGGAGCTTTCAAATTCCTCGACGCCGTTGTCGGCGTTTTGAACGCGGAGAATAAATTTCTGCCCGGCTGGGGCTACGATGCTTTCCGGGATAAATCGATGATCCTTGATCGTAAGCCCGACGACCGGCGTTTCGGCGGCAAACGAGGCAAGCGCCATGCCGCCGAGAAAAATTCCGGTAGCGAACTTGGCTAAAGTAAAAATCGTTCTTGCGGCAGACATGATGCACTCCTGAATGTGTATTTCGATGACACGATTGTAAATGATATGGATTCGCATTTGCAATACGTTTGCCGACTTTTTCATGGCGGACTTATGGAGGATCGTTTCTCAAGGGTTTAGCGAGACGCCCCCCCGTTGTAGAACGCGGCGGCGCGGCACCGAGGCAGCACTCAAGCACGAACACGCCGAGGGTCTGATTTCATTCGATAGGTCGCCGCCGGATTTTCGCCAGGCGATTTAAAGCCCGACGACAGGCCGCGCAATCAGATTAAGCTTGACTCACGGCGGTTTTAAGGGTTAAATACCGCGCTTCTCTTACGGCAGAATAGCGCCGCTAAAACGAATGGCCAAGTAGCTCAGTCGGTAGAGCAGAGGATTGAAAATCCTTGTGTCGGTGGTTCGATTCCGCCCTTGGCCACCAAAGCATTCCAAGCATAACGGCAACCCACGGGTTGCCGTTATGCTTTATCCGGCGCGGCATCCGCATGCCGGGCAGCCCTCTCCGAACTCAGCCCGAGCCATGCACGCCCGTCCTTGCCCTGCCGCATCGCCATTCTGAGTGCCGCAATGGCGCGGCCCAACGGCATCGGTTGACGGACATGCGAGAACACGCGCGACGATTAGCGATTTCCGTGCTTTGCCAGGAAGCGGTCCAATTGATTCGCGAAGGTTAGCCGGTCGCCCTGACTAAAGGAGGACGGGCCGCCCGTATCCACGCCGCTGCCGCGCAACTCGTCGAGGAAATTACGCAGGCCCAAGCGTTCCCGTATCGTATCGGGGGTATAAAACTCACCGCGGGGATTCAGCGCGTGCCCGCCCTTCTCGATAACGAAGGCCGCCAAAGGGATGTCGGCGGTAATCACCAGGTCGCCGAGCTGGACGAGTTCGACGATCTTGTCGTCGGCCACGTCGAAACCGCCGGGAACCTGGAGAGCCTTGATATAGCGCGAAGGGGGTATGCGCAAAAGCCGATTGGCGACCAGGGTCGTGCTTATCCGCGTCCGGTCGGCGGCGCGGAACAGGATATCCTTAATAACGGAGGGGCAGGCATCGGCATCGACCCAAATCCGCATCGAATCCTCCTAAGCAGCGGGCAAGCCCGCACCGGACAACGCGCTCAAAACCCGGCGGTTTTTGCCATGCCTCTTATCGCGAGGCCGTCATCCAGGGAGGTAAATTTGAATTCCATTCCCACCGCCCGCCATTCCTTGGCTTCGGAGAGGAGCATGGTTTCCACCAGCAAATTATCCACCAGCCACGACTGTTCCAGCGCCAACTCGAAGCGTTGTCCGGAACAGCGCAAGTGAAACCGCGGCGGGGCGGAATCAGTACGCCCGCGATAAAGCAAAACGGCCAAGCGCAGCGAAAGAATCATGCCCCATTCGTCCATGGACGAAACCATGGACTGCACTTTGGAGAGGGAGCCGCGCTGCCCGAGCACCAGCAAGCTCAAGACCGCCTGCTCGGTTTTGGAAAACCCCGGCATATCGGCGTTGGCCAAGATGTAGGCCCCGTGTTTATGGTAGCCGCCGTGCGCTATATCGCGGCCCGCTTCATGCAGTTGCGCCGCCCATCCTAGCGACTGCAGCGCGTCGGCATAGTCCTCGAAAACCATGTCCTCGGCCAACTGTTCCAAAAAGGCCCGCGCCAATTCCTCTACCCGCATGGCTTGCTTGCCGTCCACATGGTAGCGCTGCATGAACTGTTTGGCGGTGACATCGCGCGTATCCTGGTCGTGCATACGCCCCAGCAAGTCGTACAAAACGCCTTCGCGCAAGGCGCAGGACGACAGAAACATTTCGCATATGCGCAATTCGGCAAACACCGCCGACATGATGGCAAAGCCCCCCGGCAACACCGGCACCCGGTCGGGCCGCAAGCCCGCGAGTTGCAGCTTGCTGCCGTCCTTGGCTTTAAGCAGCGCCTCGCGCAATCGGCTCAAGCCCTCGGCGGTGATGCCTTGCGCGCTGAACCCATTGGCTTCCATGATCTCCGCCAAGGCACGCGCCGTACCGGAAGAACCGTAAGCACGCTCCCATTGGCCGGAGGAAAAATCCGCCAGCATGCCTCGCACTTCGGTACGCGCCGCCAGTTCGGCTTCCGCCAGCGCCGCCGGAGTAATCCGGCCGTCGGGAAAATAACGCTGACTGTAGCTGACGCAGCCCATGGGCAGGCTTTCCATGGTGTGCGAGGCAAAGCGCTGGCCGGTGATTAATTCGGTCGAACCGCCGCCGATGTCCACCACCAAGCGTTTTTCGTCGGACAGCGGCAAGCAATGGGAAACGCCGAGGTAAATGAGGCGAGCTTCCTCTCGCCCGGCAATGATATCGATGGGAAAACCCAGCGCGCCCTCGGCCCGCTCCATGAAGGCGGCGGAATTTTTCGCCACGCGCAAGGTATTGGTGCCTACCACCCGCACCGCCTCTTGCGGCAAGCCGCGCAAGCGCTCGCCGAAGCGCTTGAGGCAGGCGAGCGCCCGTGTCTGGGCGTCGTCGCCGAGCATATTGTCGCGGCCTAGGCCGGCTGCCAAACGTATCGTTTCTTTCAGGGAGTCGAGCGGATAGACCTGGTCACCCTCGACCCGGGCCACTTCCAGGCGGAAGCTGTTGGAACCCAAATCGACGGCGGCCAGGGTGGGGTATTCGCGCATCGGGCTATTTCGTGGCGGGTAAAGCGGGCGCGGCTATTTCAGCGCCTCGCGCTCGATCTCTTCCAGAGAAACGTGGCGCACGTCCTTACCCTTGACCATGTACACAACGTATTCAGCCATGTTCTTGGCGTGGTCGCCGATGCGTTCCAGCGCCTTGACCACGAACAGGATTTCGATGGACGTCGAAATCTTACGCGGATCTTCCATCATAAAAGTGATCAGGTGGCGCAAGGCGGCGCGGAATTCGCCGTCCACTTCCATATCCTGCCGCACCACCAGCGCTGCGGCCGCCACGTCGAGGCGGGCAAATGCGTCCAAAGCCATGCGCAGCATATCCAGCACCAGGTTGCTCATGTGCTTGATTTCGGTCATGCGCGGCACAGTCAAGCGCTCGCCTTCGTACAGCAACTTGGTCATGCGGCCGATTTTTTCCGCCTCGTCGCCGATCCGCTCCAAGTCGGTGCTGGTTTTCACCACGGTCATGATCATGCGCAAATCGCCGGCGGTCGGCTGGCGGCGCGCGATCATCTGATTGCAGGCCTCGTCCAATTCAACTTCCATGGAGTTAACCCGCTGATCTTGATTCACCACCCGTTCGGCCAATTCGGTGTCGCCCGCGCTCAATGCCTCGATGGCGTTGATGAT
Source organism: Sulfuricellaceae bacterium (assembly GCA_019911985.1). Classification (GTDB taxonomy): domain Bacteria; phylum Pseudomonadota; class Gammaproteobacteria; order Burkholderiales; family UBA9220; genus JAIOJO01. The sequence continues at coordinate 16,176 of JAIOJO010000236.1, forward strand.
CTGCTCTTCGATCAGCCCGCCCATTTGCAGCACCCGCGAGCGCAACTCCTCCAACTCGGCGTCGAATGGCTTATAGGTATGAACTGGCAGCATATCTTGTCTCCTGGCGACTGCGTGGTGTTTGAACTTTGCAATAATAATGTAGTTTTATGACAATACTATGACTTACGCCGCCGTCAGGGTTTTAACCCCTTCCGGCGTGGCCATCAGCAAAACGTCCGCCGGGCGCATCGCGAACAAGCCGTTCGTCACCACGCCGACGATCTGATTGATCCGGCTTTCCAATTCGACCGGATTCATGATTTTCAGGTTCCGCACATCCAGAATGATATTGCCGTTGTCGGTGGTGAAGCCCTGGCGCAACACCGGCTCGCCGCCCAGCTTCACCAATTCGCGGGCGACATAGCTGCGCGCCATGGGGATCACCTCGACCGGCAGCGGAAAATGCCCCAGCATATCCACCAGCTTGGAGCCGTCGGCGATACAAACGAATTTGCGGCTGCACGCCGCGACGATTTTTTCCCGCGTCAAGGCTCCGCCGCCGCCCTTGATCATATGCATGTGCCGGGTAATTTCGTCGGCGCCGTCCACGTATACCGGCAATTCGTTGACGCTGTTGAGTTCCAGCACTTCGATGCCGTGGCCGCGCAGACGCTGGGCGCTGGCCTCGGAACTCGCCACGGCGCCTTCGATCTTGTGCTTGACCTTGGCCAGCTCGTCGATAAAGTAATTGGCCGTGGAACCGGTTCCCACGCCGATAATCGCGCCGGCCACCACGTGTTCGATGGCGGCGCGAGCCACCGCTTGCTTCAATTCGTCTTGAGTCATAGTGATTTCCATATCCTATATAGGGCATATTATATGGCAAAAGAATAACGCCAACCCAGGTTTTCCTCAATTCCGCGGCCCGTGAATTCCTGCTAAGCTTGCGGACTAAACACACGGAATACATCATGAAACCGACGCCAAAAGCGCAAACAACCGACTATCTGGAAAGAATTCTCACCGCCCAAGTCTACGACGTGGCGATCGAAAGCCCCTTGGAAGAGGCGCCCAATCTGTCGAAGCGGATCAACAACCAGTTGTTTTTAAAGCGCGAAGACATGCAAGCGGTGTTTTCCTTCAAACTGCGCGGCGCCTACAACAAGATGGCGCTGCTGCCGAAAGCCGTCCTCAAGCGTGGCGTGATCGCGGCTTCCGCCGGCAACCACGCTCAGGGCGTGGCGCTGGCGGCGCAAATGCTCGGCTGCCACGCCACCATCGTAATGCCCGCCACCACGCCGCAGATCAAGGTCAACGCGGTCGCCGGACGCGGCGCCGAAGTGGTGCTGCACGGCGATTCCTACAGCGACGCCTACGACCACGCGATGGACTTGGTGCGGGCGCGCAAGCTGACCTTCGTCCACCCTTACGACGACCCGGACGTGATCGCCGGCCAAGGCACGGTGGGGATGGAAATCCTGCGCCAGCAC
>JAIOJO010000237.1 GCA_019911985.1 Sulfuricellaceae bacterium
CCCCGTGCGACTTAATCAGAGGCTCCTTAAGACAGCCTCTTAGAGATACGGCTCAATTTCGGCGCGCAGGAAGCGGTGAAAGTGCTCCATGCCAAGCTCCGTAGGCGATTGGTAAGGGCCTGTTTCGTCGATGCCTTGCGCCCATAGCGCGGCGCGCCCGTCTTGCATGCGCTGGCAGATATCCTCGTCTTCCACCGCGGTTTCCCGGTAGGCGGCTTGTTCCGCGGCAACGTAGTCGCGCTCGAACAACACGATGTCTTCCGGGTAATAGAATTCCACCACATTGGTGCATCGGTCTATGCCCCGGGGGATGATCGTGCTCACGACCAGGGTGTTGGGATACCACTCGACCATCACGTTGGGAAAGTAGGTCAGCCACACCGCGCCGTGCTTGGGCGGGCGGCCCGCGTTGTATTTCAGCACCTGCTCTTGCCAGCGGACGTAGACGGGCGAGCCGGCTTTAGTCAAGCCCTTGTTCACGCCTACCGTCTGTACGCTGTAACGTTCGCCGAACTCCCAGTGCAACTGGCCGCAATCGACAAAATGGCTCAGGCCGGGATGGAAGGGCTCGACGTGGTAATCCTCCAGGTAGACCTCGATAAAGCATTTCCAATTGATGTTGTACTCGTCGATCGTTACTCGGTCGAGCTGGTAGCCGCTGAAATCGAGATCCTCGGCCACGCCGAGGCGGGCTAGGTCGGCGGCGACATTGCGGCGGCCGGAAAACAGCAAGCCGTTCCAGTTGTTCAAGGGCGATTTGCCCAAGTTGAGGCAGGGATTGTCGGGGAAGTGGGGCGCGCCGATGAGCTTGCCGGATAAGTCGTAAGTCCAGCGGTGCAAGGGGCAAACTATATTGGTCCCATGGCCGCTGCCTTTCAAGATAACGGCCTGGCGATGGCGGCACACGTTGCTCAGCAGTTCCACACCGTGTTCGCTACGCACCAAGGCCTTGGCATTGCCTAGCCATTCCGGCACGTAGTAGTCGCCGATAGCCGGCGCCAGCAACTCGTGCCCGACATACCCCGGCCCCCGGTTGAACAGGAGCTCCATTTCCAGCGCGTAAACCGCCGGATCGAAATACCACGACACCGGCAATTGCGGGGCCTCGGCCCCCGGAGCGCTGGATAGACTGGCCAAACGCGTCATAAACTGTGCACTGTCCCTAATTTAAAGCGAGGCGGCCTCGGACGGCCCGCCCCGCAACCTATGAGGAAAACCGTGCATTTTGTCCCAAACCGACACCAGGCGCAACCGCCCTAATGCAATGGATATAAGGCCTTGCATAAGGTTTTGGGTTTGCACCTGGCCGAACGGATCGACCCTCATCGGCTGCGGTTTTATCCATGCTGGCGACACGGGTTGCCGACTGGGGGCCGGCTCCGTATAATTGACCAAGCGAATTAGTCAAGATTGTAGCTGCGGTTCACGATTTGCGCTGTATTATGCAAGCCCTATTCAGACATCAACCTTTTGTTTACACGGAGAAAGTAATGGAATACACACTTCCTGCTCTGCCCTACGCCATGGACGCCCTGCAACCCCACATGTCCAAGGAAACCTTCGAATACCATTATGCCAAGCACCACCAGGCCTATGTCACCAACTTGAACAACCTGATCAAAGGCACCGAGTTCGAGAACGCCGGCCTGGAAGACATCATCAAGAAATCCTCCGGCGGCATCTATAACAATTCCGCCCAAGTGTGGAACCACACTTTCTTCTGGAACTGCATGAAGCCGAACGGCGGCGGCGAGCCGACCGGCGCGCTGGCCGATGCGATCAAAGCCAAATGGGGTTCCGTCGACGAATTCAAGAAAGCCTTCCAAACCTCCGCTGTCGGCAACTTCGGTTCCGGCTGGACCTGGCTGGTGAAAAAAGCCGACGGTTCCGTCGATATCGTCAACATGGGCGCCGCCGGCACCCCGTTGACCACCTCTGACCGCGCCGTGTTGTGCGTCGACGTCTGGGAGCATGCTTATTACATCGACTACCGCAATATGCGTCCTAAGTT
>JAIOJO010000238.1 GCA_019911985.1 Sulfuricellaceae bacterium
GCCGTGGGGCTCGCCATCCCAGCGCGTTACGCGGAAAAAATTCAGCTTTACCGTGGCATGGGGGTAAGTGTAGCGGCGCGTCAGCCAAGGGTAGGCGCGCTTGACCTCGATTCCCAGTTCCTCGTGCAGCTCCCGCGCCAAGGCCGCCGGAGCGCTTTCGCCGGCTTCGATTTTGCCGCCGGGGAATTCCCAGTACCCGGCGTAGACCTTATCCGCCGGGCGCTGCGCCAGCAGGAAAGACCCGTCGGGACGCTGCAGGACGGCGGCGACTACGTCGATTTCGTTGCTCATTTTTCATTTTCCATGTGTTTGCGCCCCGCCCAGTCGCGGGCGAACTGCCAGGCCGAGCGGCCGCTGCGCGAGCCGCGGGAAAGCGCCCACTGGAGCGCGGCGCGGCGCAGTTGTTCGGGATCGGCGGCAGGGGCGCCGAGACGCTTGGCCCACGCTTCGGCAATGCTCAGGTAGTGTTCCTGGTCGAAGGGATAGAACGACAGCCACAGGCCGAAGCGCTCAGATAAGGAGGTTTTTTCCTCCACCGCTTCGCCGGGATGGATTTCGCCGCCAGCCTGCTGGGTTTCCAGGTTGTCCGCCAAGTATTCCGGCATCAGGTGGCGACGGTTGGAGGTGGCGTAGATCAGCAGGTTGTCGCTGGTGCCGGCGATGGAGCCGTCCAGCGCCACTTTCAGCGCTTTGTAGCCGGGTTCGTCGGCCTCGAAAGAAAGGTCGTCGCAAAAAATCAGGAAGCGTTCCGGACGGCCGTGGAGCAAGTCGACGATGTCCGGCAGGTCGGTCAGGTCGTTCTTGTCCACCTCGATCAGGCGCAGGCCCTTGGCGGCGTATTTGTTCAGCAGCGCCTTGATCAGAGACGATTTCCCGGTGCCGCGCGCGCCGGTGAGCAGCACGTTGTTGGCCGGGTGGCCGGCGACGAACTGGCGGGTATTGCGTTCGATTTGTTTTTTCTGCTCGGCGATGCCGTGCAGGTCTTGCAGGCGGATGCGGTGGGGGTGGGCAACGGCTTGCAGCCAGCCCGTGTTGCCGCTTTTGCGCCAGCGGTAGGCGACGGCGCCGCTCCAGTCCGGCGGCGGAGGCGGGGACGGCAGAACCCGTTCCAGGCGGGTGAGCAGGTGTTCCGCCTGCAGCAGCAGGCTATCCAGTGTATTCATTCGGTGGCCTATAACGCGTTTTTTCACATGATAGCCGAGATAGCCGGGGCCGTGGACGGCGGAAGAAAAATGGAAATTCTTCTTGAGAGCGCAAACGTGTTTGTGGTATAAATACGCCTCTTCAGATTTCTAGAGGTTTAATATCATGGCGCGTCAATGCCAAGTAACCGGCAAGAAGCCGATGACAGGGAATAATGTTTCCCATGCCAACAACAAGACCAAGCGCCGCTTCCTGCCGAATTTGCAGAACCGCCGGTTTTGGGTTGAGAGCGAAAATCGCTGGGTCAGCATGCGCTTGACCAACGCCGGCCTGCGTACCATCGACAAGAATGGCATCGATGTCGTGCTGGCTAAAATGCGTGCCAGCGGTACTAAAATTTAATACGTGCCAACCGGCACTTAAGATTTAAGGACAAGCATCATGCGTGAAAAAATTAAACTGGAGTCCAGTGCCGGTACCGGTCACTTCTACACCACGACCAAGAACAAGCGTACCATGCCGGAAAAAATGGAGATCAAGAAGTACGATCCCGTTGCCCGCAAGCACGTGGCTTACAAGGAAACCAAGCTGAAGTAATGCTTGGCGGTGGTTTCTGTTCAAACAAGGGCGCTTCGGCGCCCTTGTTTTTTCCTGGCTTAGAGTTTTACGCGAGTTGAAAGCGTCCTACCGAATCTTGCAGTTGACCGGCTAGGCTGCGCATCTGATGGAATTCCGCCGTGGTTTCGGCTATGGCCGAATTGTTGTCCCGCGCCGTTTCCGCAATGTTTTCCATGAGATGGAAAATTTCTTGGCTGGTGGCCTTCTCCGCTTCCATGGATTCGGCGATTTGCTGGATCATCAGCAGCACGGTATTCACGCTCTGATCGATATGAACCAAGGAATCCCCGGATTGGTTGGTTAAGGAAACCCCTTCCATCACTTGTTTTTCCCCTGCCCGCATGGTTACCACGGCGTGAGCGGTTCCGCTTTGAATGGCCGAAATAATGCCCGATATTTCCGTCGTTGCCGCCGCCGTGCGTTCGGCGAGTTTTCTCACTTCGTCCGCGACCACGGCGAACCCGCGCCCTTGTTCGCCTGCCCGCGCCGCCTCAATCGCAGCATTCAGGGCCAGCAGGTTGGTTTGTTCGGCGATTTCGCGGATCACCGCCAGTATTTTACCGATTTGTTCCGATTGGCGGCCCAGTTCCTCGATCGATTTGGCCGATTCGACTATGGTTTTGGCGACTTCGTTGATGCCGGCAACGGCGTTGCTGACGATGCGCTGTCCCTCGTTGGACAGTTGATTCGCCTGGGTGGCGGCCGCTACGGCTTCTTCCGCCTTGGACGAAACGTCCTGAACGATGCTGTTTAAATGCTCGATGGATTCGGCGGCGACAGCCGCTTGATCGCTTTGGCGCTGGGAGGATGCGCTCACCTTGTCGGTCATGCCGGTGACGGACATGCAGGCTTTATTGACGTGATCGGCCGAGCCGCGCATTTGGCTGATCAAGGTGGATAAATCTTCCGCCATTTTATTGAAGGCATGGGCTACGGCGCCGAGTTCATCTTCATTGGCCAGACGGATGCGCGTCGCCAATTCGCCGTCGGCGAGGCGGGCGGTGCCGAGGCGAAGCTGGTTCACGTTTTTGCCGATCGAGCGCGCGATGAAAATGCCGAACACCGCGATCAGCAATATCCCGATGGCAATAGCCGCTATCGTTGCGAGAAGAACGACTTTCGAAAACCGGCTGATCTGGTCATAAGTCTGTTTGGCTTGCGTTACCTGGTAATCGATCAAGTTGTCGATCGCCTGCGACGCTTTGGCGTAGGCGGGGGTCAGCGCCTCTTTGCGCAGTTTGTCCGCTTCGTCGTTATGTTGCCCCTGGAGCAAATCGACCATCGGCAACACCCCGGTTTTGCCGAAATTCAAGCGGGCGGCGATAAAGGTATCGTAGAGTTGTTTTTCCTCGGGCAGCATGGGTTTGGCGGCGTAGGCCTTGATCAAATTGTCCGTTTTGAAGATATGGGTCGTCACCCTATCGGTGTAGGCCATCACCTCGAATGCATCGCTTTCCAGACGTGCGCCGATCAACTCCATGCGTATTTGCATTTGTTGATTGCGGATTTCATTGAGCTGATTGATCGACAGCAAGTGGTCTTGATACACGTGCTGCAGCGAGTTCTTGGTGTGATAAAGGGCGAATAATTCGCCGCCGCCGACGCTCGCCAAGACGAAACAGGTAAATGCCACTAGCATAATAAGTTTCGTGCGTATCTTGGTTTTTTTTAAAATAATCATCTGCTGTCTCCATGCCTGTAAAGTAAGGTCGGGCTCTTAAGTTCTATTTTCGTCTGGCCCTGACCGCTTGTTAGGATATTCTAAAACGACGGCATTATGAAGCTTTTATGAACATGCCTAGCGGGATTCGGGCCTGTTCAAGAGGGGCTTTTAGCGCCTTATTTATCCTTCTTCTTGATTTAGATGCTGTTCCCCGAGAATGGCGATTTCTTCCGGGGAATATTGGCCGATGAGGCGGACCTCCCGCTGCGGGTAGGGTATTTCGACGCCGTTTTCCTGGAAGCTTTGCCAGATGGTGAGATTGATTTCGGAGCGCAAGCTCATTTGCCCTTCTTCCGGGTCTTTAATCCACAAGCGTAATTCGAGGTTGATGCCGTTATCGCCGAAACTGGCGAGGAAGGCTTTCGGCGGAGGCTCCGCCAATACGCGAGGATGGCGTTGCGCCGCGCCGAGCATCAGTTGCAAGGCGATCTCCAGAGGGCTGTCGTAGCTGATTTGCACCGGGATCTGCACGCGCACTTCTTGGTTGGTGTAGGAGTGATTGATGACGGTGGAGGTAATCAGGATTTCGTTGGGGATGATCGCTTCGGTGCCGTCCCGGTTTTTAACCACGACACAACGAGAGGTAATGTTGGTGACTTCGCCGTAGCGGTTGTCGATGGTGACCAGATCGCCGATGCGGATCGAACGGTCTAGCAGGATGATGAATCCGCTGACGTAGTTGCTGGCGATTTTCTGCAGCCCGAGACCCAAAGCCACACCCAGCGCGCCGCCGAATACCGACAGCAGGGTAAGGTCGATGCCGACGGAGGAGAGCGCGATTAGGATGCCGACGAAAATCAGCAAGGCTTTGACGACCTTGGTCAAGACGACCCGCAGATTGAGGTCGATGTGCTCCGAACTCATGATGCGCTTTTCGCTGGCGCGGCCGATCCACATCGCCACGATCATCGTCACCGCGATTGCGGCGGCGGCATTGATGATTTTCAGTAGGGAGATCCGCTGTTTTCCGAGCGTGAAATCGAAGTCGTCGAGCGCGTGGATGATTTCCGGCAACAGGCCGGTGGCGTGCAGCGTGAAGCCGATCAGTACCATGCCGACCGTGAAGCGTTCCGAGGCTTGCAGCCAGCCGCTCGGGGGAAAGGCGTGGCGCAGCGCGTAGACCACCAGGCGTATCAGCGCGAGCGCCGTGAGCAAGGTTCCGGCCAGCGCCAACAGGTTGGTATGGTGAGGATACCAATGTCTGATCAAGGCCTTGCCGAACACCACGACGAGCAAGGCAGCGAGAGGGAAAATGATCCGGTTGACGCCGCCGATGCCGAGTTTCCATGCGCCTTCCTGCCGCGGCATGTGGCGCCGGATCAGGCGGTCGACGCTCCACGCCAGCAACAAAGCGATGGCGAGAATGGCCGTTTGCCATAAGACGGCGGGGTGGCCGGGATTGGCTAGGGTTTCCGAGAGCAGGCGGTAGACTTCGCTGGATTCGTTCATGGCCGGTAGGGGAAAGCATGGTCGCGATGATGCCGCCAATTAGCCCGGTAGGCGTCGGCTAGCGGCAGATTGCCGCGCAGGATAAGAACATTCTCCGCGTTCTTGGTTTGCGCGGCGTAAGTGAAGTTGAAGCTGCCGGTGACGACCGTGGCGCCGGGGGTGCGCGCGTCGATCACCATGACTTTATTATGGGCGGCGGCATGGGATGCGTCGATCAGCGTGGGGATGCCTCCGGCCGCCATTTCGCGAACTTTGCCGCGGTCCGTTTTCTCCATTTGCTCGCGGTCGGCAATCAGCCGCACATCGATGCCGCGCCGTTTGGCGGCGAGTAAAGCCGCCGCGATGTCCCGGCTGGTGAAGCTGAATGCCTGCACCAATATTTGTTGCCGCGCCTCGCCGATGGCGCGGACGATCAGGCCGGTGGCGTCGTCCTCCGGGGAAAAGGCCAATTGCACGGTTCCGGTGGCCGCCAGGGTTTTTCCCTTGCCGAGCCAGGGCGATTGGAAGGCCGTGGCCGGGGTGATCGCTAGCCACGCGGCGAGAAAGAGGGAGAGGCGCCAAAAGGGTTTGTTCATGAGTTAGCTTCGTTTAGACTAGCGCCATTATGCCTGCTTGGAGCCGCGCAATGAATCCCGATTTGAGTCCGCCCAGCCCGGAAAGCCCGCCGCTTGAAACCGCCACCCTCGGCGGCGGCTGTTTTTGGTGCCTGGAAGCCGTGTTCGCCGAGTTGGCGGGGGTGAAGCGCGCGGTTTCCGGCTATGCCGGCGGCCATGTCGAGAATCCCGGCTATCAGGCGGTGTGCAGCGGCAGTACCGGCCACGCCGAAGTGGTGCAGATCAACTTCGACCCCGCGAGCTTATCTTTTCGCGAGCTGCTCGACGTGTTCTTCGCCATCCACGATCCCACTACGCCGAACCGTCAGGGTCACGATGTCGGAACCCAGTACCGCTCCGCGATTTTTTATCATTCCCCGGCGCAGAAGGCGGCGGCGGAAGAGCGGATTGCCGAATTGAACGCGGCGCGGACTTGGCCCGGGGAAATCGTTACCGAAGTGGCGCCCTTGAAGGCGTTTTATCCGGCGGAAAACTATCACCAGGATTATTTCCGCCTCCACGGCAGCCAGCCCTATTGCCAGGCCGTGATCGCGCCGAAGCTCGCCAAGTTCCGGGCGCGTTTCGCCGCCCGCTTGAAGCGAGGATAGGGCCGCCAGGCTTCAAGCGTCTGTTGCGGTTTTTTCCAGCACCGCGGCAAAGAAGGCGTCCGTCCCATGCACCTGTGGCAGCAGCTTGAGGTATTTCCCGGTATCCAGCGGAATGCGCTGCTGCTTGAGAATGTCGCTGCAGTCGATGAGGCGGTAGTCGGGATGGGCGGCCAGAAAGGCTTCGACCACCTCTTCGTTTTCTTCCGGCAAAAGGCTGCAAGTGGCGTACACCAAGCGGCCCCCGGCCTTCGGCAGACGGGCGGCTCCGGCCAGGATGGCGGCCTGCATGACGCGCAGCTCGGCCACGCTTTCCGGCGTCTGGCGCCATTTCAGATCGGGATTGCGGCGCAAGGTGCCGAGCCCGCTGCAGGGGGCGTCCACCAGCACACGGTCGATTTTGCCCGCCAGCCGCTTGACCTTGATGTCGTTCTCGTTGACGATCAACTGGGGGTGGACATTGGATAGGCCGGAGCGCTTCAGGCGCGGCTTCAGCTTGGCGAGGCGCTTGTCGGAAACGTCATAGGCGTAGAGCCGTCCCTGGGAGTGCATCAGCGCGCCCAGCAACAGGGTCTTGCCGCCCGCGCCGGCGCAGAAATCCACCACCATGTCGCGCCGCTTCGGCGCCAGCAGTATCCCCAGCAACTGGCTGCCTTCGTCTTGCACTTCCACTTTGCCCTCGATGAATATGGGATGCTTATTCAGGGCGATTTTTTTCGCCAGGCGTATGCCCATGGGCGAAAAAGGCGTGGCCTCGGCGGTCACACCTTCGGCTTGCAGGATTTGCAGCACCTCGTCGCGATTGGCCAGCAGCGTGTTGACGCGCAAATCCAGCGGGGCCGGCTGCTGCATCGCGCGGCCCAGCGTCAAGATGTCCGCGTCGCTTAGGAAGGTGCGCAGTTTTTCCACCAGCCAGTCGGGGAAATCGGCGAGCACCGCAAGAGAATACTCCTCCCCGCCTCCGGCCTTGAGCTGGCGTAGCCAGTCGGCTTCGCCTTCCTGCAGCACCGCCTCCAGTTCGCGCACGCCGAAACCGGAAATTTTCGTCAGTGCGATCAGGGCCAGTTGGCGCGGCGTACCGTCCGGCGCCCAATGGCGCAGCAGGCGGTAGCGGCGCAGCGCGGCAAAGACCGTTTCGGCGACGAATTCGCGGTCGCGCGAGCCCAGTTCGTGATGCTGGCGGAAATAGCGGCTCAGCGCCACGTCCGCCGGTTCGCGGAAGGGCAGGATCGCGGCCAGGACATGGACGATATGGCCGAGGCGGGGTTGGGTGATGGGGTTCATAGGGTAGGCATTTCAGTGTTCGTCTTTCGGGGGCAGAAGGGAAACGGTGCGCAGCACTTGTTCGGCGACGACGCCATCCCGGTCGTTTTGGCGGATTTTAACCGGAAGGTAGCGATTATCCACTGCCAGCCAGATTTCCGTCCACTCTTCATTCGGCGCGTGGCGCTTGACCAGGCGCAGCGCGTTCAGCGCGCCGGAGGGCAGCTCGACTTTCTCGACGCCGGCGGCGTCGTACACGTAGTTATCCAGTTTCCGGCCATTGGTGATGGACAGCGCAACGGCCTCGCCGGGACGGGGCGGATGGAAGGCGAACTGGTAAAGAAAGCTGAGCAAATCCTGGGTGCCTGGTGCAAGCGCCGCCGAGCGGTCGCCCGCGGGCGATTCGATGGACAGCACGTGGTTGGCCCAGTCGAAACGGGCGGTGTCGGTCGTCGCCGCGGACTGGCCGCGTTGCGCCCAGAAGCTGTGAGGGCGCAAACCGTCCGGGGTGACGTCGCCCTGGCTGATTTGCACCAGCTTGCCCGATTTGAGCAGCGAAAAAATCCCGGTGGCCTCGGTCACGCTGCTCAGCGCGTAGCGGCCGTCCTTGATTTCCAGCGTGTGCACGACTTGCCCGACGGCAAGGCCGTCCGCGCCCTTGTTCAATTGATAGTCCAGCCGCGCCCGCGCGGGAAGATAGCGGCTGGGGTCGAAAGGCGGCTCGGCGGGCGGCGCTTCGGCTGCGGAGGCAGGTTCGGG
>JAIOJO010000239.1 GCA_019911985.1 Sulfuricellaceae bacterium
AAAATATCCGGTATTCGCCGCAGCCCATGGTGTCGGCCGGATTGACCAATATCCGCGGCAAAGGACGCCACGGCAAGGGATCCCAGGTCAGCGGCTGCAGCGTTTCGATGACGAAGCCCTCGTCGCGCAAGCATAGATTGATATTGTAGGCGGGGTCTCTCGCCAAGCTCGGCAGCCAGCGTTCGTAAAACAGCGCTTTCCAGGAATCCTCCGCATCGGGCAGCGGCTCCTGCGGCTTATTGCCCATGACATTGACAAAAGGCGTCCAAACAATCGAGTAAGCTTTAGCCCCCAGCCGCAAGCAAAAATCCGCTTCGGCGTGAGCCTGCGCGAAACCCGCCGCATCGAAGCCCCCCAACTCTTCAAAAACGGACTTACGCACCATCAAACAACCGCCATTCAAGGCGGAATAATTTTGTTCGAGGTGCGCCCTCCCGTGATAACCGGGATAATCCAAGGGCTTGCCGGAAAACGCCGCGCCCGCCGGCTGGGTGGCCAAACCGAGTATCGCGCCGCTCTGCACCACCGTGCCATCGGCCTGCAGCAAACGCGGCCCCGCCAAGCCGATTTCGGGACGCGCCGCATGGGCCAGCAGGCATTCCAGCCAATCCGCCTGCACCGCCGCGCAGCCGATCTGCCAAAAAACCAAGAACTCCCCTCGCGACTCCGCCGCCATGCGGTTATGCGCGGCAGGCAAGCTTCCGCAGCCAGGCAGACGCAACACCTTCAGCTTTCCTTCCTGCATGGCCTCCAAGCCGTGCAAAAAAGCCAGCGCATCGGGAGAAGCGCTGCCGTCGTCGCCGATAAGTATCTCGTAATGGGCGTAGCGCGTCAGCTTCATAATCGACTCTAGCGCTCGCTGCAACTCGGCCATCTGATCTTGCATCCGGATCAGGATGGAAACCAGCGGCGTCCCCGGCAAGGCGTAACGCACCCGATAGCTGCCGGGGAATAGCCCGTTATCGACCGTGGCGTCGATTCCAGCCCTGCCCAAGTGTCCGGTCACGCTTTGCCGCCCCCTTTCCACCAAGGTGGCAATCGGCAAGGAGCAATGGCCGCCCCCTTGCAAGCGATGATAGAGCACGTCGGGAATATGCCCGACGCCTTTCTTCCCGAGCTTCTCGCACGCTTTCAGGGCCAAGTCATGTTCTTCCGCGCCCAACAAAGCGGGAGCGAATCCGCCCAGTTCGACGAATAGGCTTTGCCTCAACAGCATCAGGCCCCCGATATAGGGATAGCTGCGGAGCAAATCCAAATTGAAATCGGGCTTAAAATGGGGCAGCGAGCGCTGTCCCTCGCTGTCCAATTGATCCTCATCGCTGTAAATCAGACTCCACTCAGGGTGAACGTGCATGGCTTCGGCGAAAAACAGCAGACCGTGAGGCGCCACCTTATCGCCGGCATCTATCACACCGACCCAATCAGCCGGCTTTTGCGACAAGACCCGGTTGACCGTTTCGAGCAGCCCGCCCGACACCTGCACCCAATCCAGGCGCTCGCCGCGTTCTACGTCTTGCGGCAGCGCAAAATCGGCAATGACGCTGACGAAGATTTCCGCGTAATGCTGGGCGGAAAGAGACCACATCGTGTCGGCAATTTTTTGCTGATCCGGCCGGGAAACGACAAGCGCCAAATGAATACGCGGACGCCCTTGCCACTGGGCCATCCGCTGGCTATAGAGAGCCAGATCGCTGGATTTAAGCGCCCTGTCCTTTTGCCAGATTTCATAGGCGTTCGGCGCGACGGGGTCGCCGAATTCGTTGCGAATGATCGAATCGCCTTCGGGCAGCGGTTGGGCAGCGACAAACATCTGCATACTGCACAGCTCCATTAACTCGTCCGGCCCCACATTTTTTATTGTCAGCCGTCCGGTATCGATATCCGCCGGGCAGGTATGTTCATACTTGCTATACAAGGCTTGTAGTGCAGGGTCCATGCCATACAAAACTTTGGATACGAAATAACCTAGCTGGTAAAAGAAACGCCTGATTTCTTTGTATGTAAAAAACCGTACATGGGTGATATCCAATAGCCCGCTGGCTTCATAGCGCCACTCGCCTTGCGCCAGCTTGCCCATCAAGCCCAGATTCCGGGCACTTGGAACACTGACGATCACCTGCACATCCGGAGCCAGAAAAGGTTTGAGCCGCTCCATGGCTTGCCAAGGGTTGTAAAGATGCTCCAGCACAT
>JAIOJO010000240.1 GCA_019911985.1 Sulfuricellaceae bacterium
CCGGAGCGCATCTGCTTCGAAATCACCGAAACCGCCGCCATCGCCAACATCGGCCTGGCCAAGTCCTTCATTTTCGCCCTCAAGGAAAAGGGCTGCAGCTTCGCGCTGGACGATTTCGGCAGCGGCATGTCCTCGTATTCCTACCTGAAAAATCTCGGCGTGGACTCCCTCAAGATCGACGGCTCCTTCGTCAAGGACATGGCCCACGACCCGGTGGATTTCGCCATGGTCGAGTCGATCAACCGCATCGGCCACGTCATGGGCCTGCGCACCATCGCCGAATTCGTCGAAAGCGAAGCCGTGCTGGCGAAACTGCGGGAAATCGGCGTCGATTACGTGCAGGGTTATGGGATACACAAGCCTGAGCCGCTGGCGGCTTGAGTTCCCAAGGGTTTCCCTGGTTTTTCTTGGGCTTGAGTTGGCAGGTGTAGCCCGGAGCAAGTGTAGCCCGGATGGAATGAAATGAAATCCGGGGCCGCCCTGTTGTGCCTACCCATGCGCTTCGCGGCGCGCTCCCGGATTGCGCTGCGCTGCATCCAGGCTACGCCGAGGGGGGCGCTGCAAGCCAGCTACTGACGTTTCAGACAAGTCTGGTAGCGCATATCCACGCGCCGAGCGAACCACTCTGTGGTCAGGTGGCGGTGGATTTTCGGGCTTTTTAGATCGATACGCGGCATGGTTTCGCGGGGCAGCGGTTTGCCCGCCGCGTGCTCTGCCAAGGCGAATAGGCGCTGGTAGAGTGGGGTTTGGGCGAAGGCGGCGGATTTTTCCAGGCGCAGGTCGCGAAGGATGTCCGCATGGCTCAAATGCAGGCGCCCGGCCAAGGGATAAAGAGCTCTTTGAGTGAGGCTGGTTTCCGAACTGGGCAAGCCGTCCCGGTAGCGCAGCAGGTCGCCGTCGAGGCTCAGGGCGCGCCCGGCGAGCTTGGCCAGCGCGGCTTGGAAAGCGGCGTTGCGGCTGCTGTAGCGGCCCGCGTTGTAATCGGCGAAGCGGTAAATAGGGCGAGTGTAGGGTGCCGGGTAGTCGAGCAGGTCGGCGATGCCGAAATACACGCCGCCGCGGCGCGTAAAGACTTCATCGCGCAAGCTGCCGTTCTTCAGCGGGTAAGGGTAGGGCTTTTCCCGGACGCGGGCATGGACGAACTCCACGCTTACCTGCATCGGTCCGCCCGTCCTGATCGGGTTGTAATCCTTGAGCAAGGTTTTGCCATAGGGCAATTCGGCGATCATGTCTTCGAACAAGGCATTCATCTGCGTTTCGGTTTTCAAGGCATTGATGCGCATTTTGTAGCTGCGTCCGTCGGGCGAGGATTTCAGCAGCGCGGCGTCCAATACCAGTTTCGGTATATCGTACTTCACCCGTCTTTTCTCGATTTCCCGCCATACGATGCGGGATAGGCCCGGCACCACGGGGTCGGCCTGGAAGTTGGATTCTTGCCCGATTACCGCTATCGCCGCGCAAACATTCTCCGTCGTGGCGGGAAGGCGGAGCGCAGCGAAGGCGCTGAAAATCTCGGCGGACCAGCTTTTGGCGTCGGGGGCGCGCGGCAGCAGCCGAGCGACGGCCGCGGGTCCGTCTAGGGGTTTGGAGTAGACCGGAGCGCTTGCGCGAGGCGGAGCGGGCGGGAGCGGCAAAGCGGGACGAGGGGCGATGGCCGGCGGTTTTGCGGGCGCGATTTCGCTCACGGGCGCGGCTGGAACCGGCGGCGTTTCGCTCACCGGCGGCGAAACAGGGCGGCCCGTGCTCGCGCAAGCGCCCAGCAGGGCGGCTAGGCTGGCGGCGATAAGAAGGCGCAAGGGGGTGGCAAGTCGCATCATCGTGGGGCGCGACCTTATCGCGTATCGGCGCGAGGGTCAACTCCGGCTGAATCGGGTGTCGAATTAGGCGGGCATGGAGGCGAGGCCCTGCGCTACTTGCCGATAGCAAAAAACGGTTGCGTGGAAAAATACGTCACCAGGGCTATGACGGCCAGATAGATCAGGAAGCGCAGCGGGTTTTCCTTGATAATATCCAGCAGCGTTCTGTGCCGGCCTTCCTGACGCTGGCGCGCGTATTCGTCCCGCACCCGGACTAGGCGTTCGCTTTGGTAAGCGGCTATCAGTTGCTTGGCGTGTTCGAGCTGGCGTTCGTCGGGCAGCCAGATTGCCGCCACCGAGATGCCCCAGTTGCCCGCCGATGTTTCGGTGAAACCGATGTCGTTGCGGCGCAAAATTTCGCGCACGTCCTCCGCCTCGTCGTCGGGTACGTTGTTCAGGGTAAACACTTTAACGGGCATGGCGGATGCGTCTTTGGACGTTTGTTAAGAAACGGTCGAGGGGGCTTGAGTAGGGCCTTCGAGGGGGATAAGCTTACCCCATGATACGCATCACCGCCAAACTCGCCATCGACGAAAAAGAAATCCAAGAGCAATTTATCCGCGCCTCGGGGCCGGGCGGGCAGAACGTCAACAAGGTGGAAACCGCGGTGCAATTGCGTTTCGACGTCGCCCATTCGCCTTCGTTGCCCGACGAGGTGCGCGCCCGCCTGACCAAACTGGCCGGACGGCGCATGACGGACGAGGGCGTGCTGATTATCGAAGCCCAGCGTTTCCGTACCCAGGGGCGCAACCGGGAGGACGCGCTGGCGCGCCTGGTCGAACTCATCCGGCAGGCGGCCGTAGTACCCAAGACCCGGCATAAAACCCGGCCCACGCTGGCGTCGCAAAAGCGCCGCCTGGCGAGCAAGCAGCAGCGCGGCGAGACGAAGAAGCAGCGGCGAACGCCTCACGGTTCGGAAGGCTGAGCGTGCGCTATTTTCTAAAACAGTTTGTAAGGGAGCCTCTGATTAAGTCGCACGGGGATCGCGTTGCGTCAAAAGCCGGAGGCTGCAAGGCGCGCGACGCCGGTCGTAGCGAGCCTACGATGCCAAGGAGCGCAACGCCGCAGACGCCGGCTTTTGACACAACCCTTACG
>JAIOJO010000241.1 GCA_019911985.1 Sulfuricellaceae bacterium
AGCTGCGACAGCACGTCGCCGATCGAACCGCTGTCCATGGAAGCGCCGAAGAACAAATCGAGGGTTTGCGCAAACTCGCGCTGGGTGCACACCTTGTACACCAGCTTGCGGTGCTTGGGGAACACGTTGGCAACGATGCGCGAGGCGATCACGCTTTCCGGGTCGGGCGTGAGGATCACCAAGCCCTCCTGCGTTTCCTCCAAGGGCAGCCACTGGCTGGTTTCGACGTAGTCGCGCTTCAAGTTGGCCAGCAGATCGGCCGGCTTGATCCGGTCCGCGCGGAAGGGCTCGGCGGCCACGCGAAAAAAGGCGGAATAGGCTTTGTGCAGCGCGTCACTGCTGACCTGGAATTCGTCGATCAGCACATCTTCCAGGCTCAAGGATTTCTTGCGCGCGGACCGCATCGCCAGATCGAGCTCGTCCGCCGAAATCACATTATCCGAAACCAAGCCGTCGTACTTCGAGCGCACCAGGTGCAGCGGCTGCTGGCGCTGCTTGAACGCAATCGCCATGGTCTTGGCGAGTTCCTGCACGCCTTCTTCGGCCAATTGCGGGAAAGGCAGGCCGGACAAGGTATTGATGAGTTGGATCACGCCCAGCAAGCCCTTGTCCTCGGCGTCCACGATAGGCGCCACCAGCATCTGCTTGGTGCGGTAGCCGGTCTTGCTGTCGACATCCTTGAGGAAATGGATGGACGGCGTGAATTTGCCCAATTCGCCGCTATCGTAGACATCGGCGATATTGAGCAATTGGTGGTAAACCCCGACATAGCCGGCAATGCTCTGCGCCGTCAGCGGCAGCTTCAAGTCCTTGAACGCATTCAGGCCGGTTTTGACCTTGGAGACGATGGCGTTTTTCTCTTCGTTCAAGACGTAAATGGTCAGCCGGTCGGCCTCCATCAGGGTGCAAATATCCTTGCTCACCTCCAACATGATTTCGTCAATGTTCTTGGTCGCGTGAATTTTGTTGGCGACGGCTTGCAGCTTGCGGGTAAAAGCAAGCTTACCGCTGATTTCGGCCAGGTCTTCCGGGCCATTCTGTGGCGTTTTTATCATCGGAATAGGTGTCTCGTTTTCAGGTTCGAATCCAAAGTCTAGAAAATAAAAGCCTGGCGGGCTTGCAGCATGCGCGGCGCGGAGATCAGGGAGTAGCCTTCGATTTCCTTCATGATCTGTGCGCTTTCACCGGGTTTTAAATGGCTTATATACACTTCGGCAGACCGATGCAATTTCTTCAACTCCGCGGCCAAGGTGATCGGGCATAAATGCTTGGAGAGGTCGGCCAAGTCTTTTTCGGCGTTACTATAAGCCGTTTCGATAATCAGGTAACGTAGATTGTCGATTCGGTTCACCACGTCCCATAACGCATCGTTGACCGCCGTGTCGCCGCTAAAAACCAAGCTCGCCGAACCGCTATCGAGTTGGTATCCCACCGCCGGCACGACGTGATTGGCGGGCAGCGCGGTAATTTTACGCCCCGCCAAATCCACTGTCTCGCCCAAGGCGACAGCCTGAAAGCGTAGCGACGGTTTTTCCGATGTCGGGATGACGCTGAAATCCGGCCATATTTTCCAGTTAAAAACATGCTCCCGCAAAATCCGCATAGTTTCCGCCAAGCCGTATAGGACAAGCGGCCGGTCGCGAAGATGGGCGACCGTATCGATCAATAGCGGAATACAGGCGATATGATCGAGATGGGAATGGGTGATGAAAATGTGGTCGATACGTGCCATGTCCTCGATGCTCAGATCGCACACCCCCGTACCGGCATCGATCAGCACATCGCCGTCGAGCCGCATCGAGGTGGTTCGCAAGCCTCCGCCGACACCGCCGCTGCATCCGAGTATTTCCAGTTTCATAATCGGCCCGCCTTCATTTCGTCGTGAACACATATACGCCATCCCAATCCGGCGGAGGCGGGTTGGCGCGGTAGAACGCAATGCGGTCGAGGTAAACCTGGTACACGTAGAGGGCGGACTGCTCCTGCAAATCCTTCAATTGCGCCTCGGCCACCACCCAGTTTTGGCTGCGGAACTGTTGCAGCGCCTGATGAAAATGCTCCACGCTATCGAGCAGTTCCTTGCTCAGCTCTTCACGCAAGCCGAGCGGCTCGAAAATGGCAACCGGCTCATCCTTGCCTTTTACCCGGACGCGGTCGATCTCGCGATAGGCCACCTCGGGAACGGCCTTCACGGTTTCCTCTCCCACCAAAATCCCCACCCCGTACTGCTTGGTGATGCCTTCCAGGCGCGCCCCCAGGTTGACCGCATCGCCCATGACCGTGTAAGCCATGCGGAACTGCGAACCCATGTTGCCGACGCTCATGACGCCGGTATTGACGCCGATGCCGATGCGGATTTCCGGCCAGCCGCGCGCAATGAACTGCGGCCTCAGCACATCCAGGGTTTTTTGCATATCCAGCGCGGAGAGCACCGCGTTGCGCGCATGGTCGGGGTCGTGCAGCGGCGCGCCCCAAAACGCCATGATCGCGTCGCCGATATACTTGTCGATGGTGCCGCGCCATTTCTGAATCGAGTAGGTCATCGGCGTCATGTACTCGTTCATCAAGCGGCTCAGTTCCTTGGGCTCCATTCCCTCGGAAATCGTCGTGAAATTCCTCACGTCGGAAAACAGCACGGTCATTGCGCGGCTATCGCCCTCCATCGAAAAATCGCCTGGATTTTTGCTCATTTCGTCCACCAAATCGGGCGGCACATATTGGCCGAACAGGCCGGTAATTTGCTTCTTCGCCCGCGATTCGATGAAATAACCGTAGGACATGTTGATTAGATAGATGGCCGACAGCTCCATCAAAACGCCAGCCAGCGGCAGCACCAAATTCGCCTCCTGCCAAGCCATCAGATTCAGGCCGACGACGATGGCCAGGACCGCAAACGTGATAACGGTAGCCCGCAATGGGCTGAGGAAAGGCAGCCATGCGCCCAGCAGCAAGCCCAATACGAGCAGGGTCAGGACATCCGCGGCCAGCACATAGGCGGGCTTCTGCTTAATGTTGCGATCCAGCGCGCCGGCAATCATATTGGCATGCACCTCCACGCCGGGATAGACCGCGGACACCGGGGTCGAACGCAAATCCATCAAGCCGGGCGCCGTGGTGCCGACCAAAATGATTTTTCCGCGCAGGCTATCCACCGGCAATCGGCCTTGCAAGACATCCGTGGCGGAGACGTAAGCAAAGCTCCCCTGCCGCCCGCGGTAAGGCACCAAGGCGTTTACCCGCTCATCCACGGGGATCTGCAGATTGCCCACGCCCAGCCATTCGATGCGGCCGTAATCGTCGCCGCCCGACTCGCCGTCGTCGGGCAAGCCCGCCACCATCGGCGGGTTGCCTTGCAGGCTGCGCAATACGGCCAAGGGCAAGGATTCATACTCCGCGCCCCGATACTCGATCAACATCGGAACGCGGCGCGTCACGCCGTCGGCATCGGGATAAGGATTGAAATGGCCTGCGCTGAGCGCGCTTTGCTGGAGCTGGGGCAAGTTCGCGCCGTATCCGTTCATCGTCACGAAAGGGATGTTCATCCCTTTGAACGTGCCGGCCGGAAATACCGGCGGCGGAAGTAAGCCGCTGGTGCGGACTTTATTGCCCTCGTTGTCGGAGAAGTAATACCCCAGCACCACCTTGCGCCCCTTGATGTGTTGCGCGAAGACCCGATCGAAATCCAGTTGGCCGCGCAGTTGCTGCAAGGTCGCGCGATACTGGACATCCCCTTTGAGCTGGGTTTGTTCCAGGGATTCCAGGACGTTCAAGCCCGAGCTTTCGTCCTTCTCGGCGAACACCACGTCGAATCCGGCGATCGCCACGTGATAACGGTCGAACAATTGATCCACCAATCGCGCCAATTTATTCCGCGACCATGGCCAACGGCCTTCCTGAGCCAGGCTTTTTTCATCGATATCGACAATCACGACGCGCCGGTCCTGGGTAGACGGCATCGTCAAATTTAACCGCAAGTCGTAACTAAACGCCTCCATTTGCTGGATAAAGCGTATGTTCAGCACATGAGCGGCATTCAGCAAAAAGAACAGCACCACGGCCATGCCCAAAACTATGCGTATCGCGCGCTTTTTCACCCTACACCCGCTCCGCTCGCGCGCGGCCACCTTGCATTCGCGCCTTATATCGATAAGCCTTTATCATTTAAAGAAAAATTCCATTTTGACCCCTGCCAAATCGATCACGTCGTGGTCGCTCAACGGCTTCGCCTGCGCATCCAGCGCGTTCCCGTTCAGCAGGGGGAACTCGTCGCCCAAAACATGGGTGATAAAATAGCCCTGCGGCCGCCGGGTAATCACCGCCACTTGCACGCCGGGCTTGCCGAGCGAAGTTAAGGTTTTCGTCAATTCGAGTTCCTTGCCCGCGTTTCCGCCCGTCAATATCTGCAAGACAGCCGCAGACGGCCCTGCCGGCGCAGGATTGGACACGCTGGCGGACGGCTCGTCCGGCGCGGGACGGGGGAGCGTTTCAGCGCCCCCTTGCGGCGTTTCCGGCTTGCTTGCCGGGGGGGCGGCAGCCAGCGGGGAAGCCCGCAAAATCATGGTTTTTTCGAAATCCTCGGCTTTATGGCCGGGAACCGCATCCGCATTGACATAGGTCAGCGTATGCTTGCCGACCTCTATCACGTCCCCGTTCTGCAAATAATGCTTTTTAACCGGATTGCCATTCACCAGCGTCCCGTTAGTACTATCCAGATCCTCCAGGAAGGAATCGTTGAGGATAGTCGTAATCATGGCGTGCTCGCTGCTTACGGCTAGGCTATCGATCTGGATATCGTTATGGGACTTCCGCCCGATCGTAAGGCTCTCTTTGTCGATGCCATATTCTCGCAGCACCTCGCCGTCCAGGCTTAATATCAACTTGGCCATCGTCTACCCCCACTGCCTTCCGTGAATCCTTATGATTTAGAGGCTGTCTTATCAGGTTCTACATTGCGCCCAACCAGGCGCCGAGCCGGTAAATCCATCCCCGCTTGACCGGAAAGGGATGCAAAACCCGTACCAGAATAACCGACACATTATCCCGCCCGCCGTTGTCGTTAGCCATCTGGATCAACTGCCGGCCCGCCAGCGGCAAGTTGGCGCTCAACATATCGAGAGCCAAGCGGATGTCCTCGTCCTCCACCATATCATTCAGCCCGTCGGAACAAAACAGATAAACGTCGCCCGGCAACGCTTCGCTCACGCCGATATCCACCTCTACCGTGGGATCGACGCCCAATGCCCGCGTCACCAGATTGCGGTTACTGGAGAATCGGGCTTCCGCCGGTGAAATCATGCCGCTGTCGATCTGTTCTTGCAACAAAGAATGGTCGCGCGTCATCTGCGTCAAGTTCTCGCCGCGCAGACGGTAGAGACGGGCATCCCCGACATGGGCCACGCAAATCCGGTTATCGTAAAACAGCGCGCCGACCAGGGTGGTACCCATGCCCGCGTATTGCGGCTGGCTTTGCGCCGCCTGAAAAATCGCGCCGTTTGCGTCAAGAACCTGGCCCCGCAACAATTCGCCCGGCGCCGCCCCCTTTCCCGCCGGGTCGATATCGCCTTTAGCCAGCGCTTGGCGCAGGCCGTCCGCCACTAAATTCACGGCGATCCCGCTCGCCACTTCGCCGGCGTTATACCCCCCCATGCCATCGGCCAGGACGGCAAACCCGAGATCGGCATCCGCTATCACGGCATCCTCGTTATGGCCGCGCACCGTACCGGGATCGGTCATGCTGAACATTTCCAAGGCGAGTCCGATACTCATGATTTTTTCCCCATGGCGGCCGCTATTTGTGAAGCGCAGCGGCCTATCGCCCGCTCGATTTCCTCTCCCGTTTGATACCGCTGCGCCGGGTCTTTTTCCAGCATTTTAAGGGTCATCTCGACCAAACACTCCGGCAAATTAGGATTGGCGGCCCGGATATTACGCGGCGCCTCGTTGGCGATGCGGAACATCAATTCCGTCAGGGATTCCCCCTGAAACGGCAATTGCCCGCTCAACAACTGATAGACCATTACCCCCAAGGAAAACAAATCGGAGCGTCCGTCCACCTTCTTCCCCGCCAGTTGCTCGGGCGACATATACGACGGGGTGCCCAAGACCATGCCGGTTTTGGTTTTACTCGAATCGGTGAGGCGCGCAATGCCGAAATCGGCCACCTTAATCACCGTCCCTTCGGGTTCGTACATGATATTGGCCGGCTTGATGTCGCGGTGGACGATATTCTGCGCATGCGCGTAGTTTAGGGCGCTGGCCACTTTCGCCGCGATCTTCAACACCCGGCCCAAGGGGAGCAAATTACCCGGCTTGGTATAGGGAGTAAGATCCTTGCCCATGAGCAGTTCCATGGCAATATACGCCAGCCCCCGCTCTTCCCCGGCATCGTAGATCGTGACGATATTCGGATGATTGAGGCGTCCAGCCGCCTCCGCCTCGCGGAAAAAGCGGGTTTTGACCTCCTCCAATTCGTCGCCTTCGAACTCCCGCGCCAAGGCCAGGGTTTTGATCGCCACCTCGCGGCCGATTTTGGGGTCGCGCCCGAGGTAAACCACGCCCATGGCTCCTTTGCCCAATTCCCGCTCCAAGCGGTAGCGCCCCAGCATCTGAGGCTCCGCCGCGACCTCCAGGGAATTATTGGCGCCCTCGCCC